>DASYJZ010000196.1:0-13381 GCA_035995965.1 Longimicrobium sp.
CGGCCACGCCGAGTCCGTGGCGCGCGAGGTGGCGAAGGGGCTCGCGGCGGGGACGCTCCCGCCCTTCCTCGGCATCCGCGTGAAGACGCTGAGCGAGGAGCTGCGCGGCCGCGGCGTCCGCACGCTGGACCTGTTCCTCACCACGCTGGTGCGGGCGACGGGGGGCGTGCTGCCGCCCAACTTCGTGCTGACGCTTCCCAAGGTGGCGCTGCCGGAGCAGGTGGAGTTCTTCGTCGCGGCGCTGGAGGCGCTGGAGCCGAAGCTGGGTCTCGCGTCCGGGACGCTCAGGTTCGAGGTGATGGTGGAGGTGCCGCAGGCCATCATCGGCCACGACGGACGCTGCATGCTCCCCGAGCTGGTGCGGGCGGGGGGCGGCCGCATCAGCGCGGCGCACTTCGGCACCTACGACTACACGGCCGGCGTGGGGATCACCGCCGCGCACCAGCACATGCGCCACCCCGCGTGCGACCACGCCAAGCACGCCATGCAGGTGTCGCTCGCCGGCACCGGCGTCTGGCTCTCCGACGGGTCGACCACGGTGATGCCGGTCCCCGTCCATCGCCCAACGCCCGGCGGAGCGCCGCTCGACGCGCGGCAGGAGGCGGAGAACCGCGCCAGCGTGCACCGCGCCTGGAAGCTGCACTACGACGACGTGCGGCACTCGCTGGTGGGCGGCTTCTACCAGGGGTGGGACCTGCACCCGGCGCAGATCCCCACGCGCTACGCCGCGGTGTTCGCCTTCTTCCTGGAGAGCGTGGAGAGCGCCGCGGCGCGGCTGCACAACTTCGTGGAGAAGGCGGCGCAGGCCACGCTGGTGGGCGACGTGTTCGACGACGCGGCCACGGGGCAGGGGCTGCTGAACTACTTCCTGCGGGGGATCAACTGCGGCGCGCTCACCGAGCAGGAGGCGCTGGAGAAGACCGGCCTCTCGCTCGACGAGCTGCGCGGGCGATCGTTCCTGAAGATCCTGAACGGACGGCGCCTGCTGGATTGAACGACCGGGCTCACGCAAGCGACGCAGGGCCGCGGGGAGGCATGCTCCTCTCCGCGGCCCTGCGTCGCTCCATGTTTCACCGGGACGGCGACGCCCCGGGGCCGCTCACTAATTGCAGCCCGCGCTGCACGGGTCCCCGGTGTCGCAGATGTTCGGGCCGCTGCACTGGTAGCACACCGGGTACCCCGAGTCGCAGCTCGTCCCGCCGCAGGTGGCCGGGTAGCCGCAGCTGTCCTCCAGACCGGTGCCGCAGAAGCGGAACGTGGCGTCGTTGCCGTGGACCGTGCCGTTCGCCCTCCCCTCGGCGGGTTCCAGCTCGAACGGCTCCACCGCGAGCTCCTCGGGATTCAGCCGAAGCTTCTTCATGGGGTCTCTCTCCGGGACGGGGGGGTGAGGACCGGATGCGATGTGTTCGCGCCCGGGGCGACGAGGTGGACATGTCTGTCAGGCCCTCAGTACCATCCCGGCGGAAGCTGCCGCACCACCACGCGCTCCACGTCGTCCGCGTCGCGCTCTAGGTAGACGGCTCGGCCGGTGGCGCTGACGGCGGCGGGAAGCGGCGTGCCACGCAGCGTGCCCAGGTAGCGCCCGTCCGGCGTGAGGATGTCGATCGGCCCGGCGTCGCCGATCACGGGCGGGGTGCGCTCCACCCACAGCTTCCCCGACGGCGTGACGATCATCCCCTGGATCGTCCGCACGGTGTCGGCGAAGCGCAGCTCGCGCACGCGCTGCTCGATCTGCTCGCGCGAGATGGGCGGCGGGGCGCCCCCGCCCCCGCCCCCGCCGGGGCCGCCGCGCGTGATCATGATCATCCCCCGGCCGGACTGCATCCGCTCGCGCACCCGCTGGCGCGCGCGCTCCCGGTCGCGCTCGGTGGGGCGGCGCACCGGCACCGGGCGCTGGAGGAGGCGCACCACCCCGCCGCGCGCGTCGAGCACCTTCACCGTGTAGAGCTGCGTGTGCGTGAGCGCCACGCCGCCGCCGGGGAGCACGCCCCAGCGGGTGAGCGGGGCGAACTCCGGCGGGCCCATCATGCGGAAGCTCACGCGCTGCCCGCCACCCGATTGCTCCACCTTGCTCTCGGTCACCGAGTTGTCGGGAACCTGCATCAGCGTCTCCGAAGCGCCGCTGCCGGCAAGGCTCACGCGCGCCAGCACGCGGCTCTGCGGCGACCCGATGCGGCCCGCCGTCGGGTTCAGCCCCGGCCGGAGCATCGCCAGTACCCCTCCGTGCGGCTCCGCGGCGATCTCCCGCTCCGGCATCCCCCACTGCGGCTGCCACGCGACCGTCCGCCGGAAGCGGCCGTCGGCGCCGAACAGGCTCACGTTCTGGTGCGCCAAGTCGAGCATGGCCACGCTCCCGTCGCCCAGCACGGCCACGCTCACCGGCACCTCGAACTCTCCCGGGCCGCCGCCCTTGTGGCCGAGCTGGCGGACGAACCGCCCGGCGCGGTCGAACATCAGCACCCGCTGGTTGCCACGGTCCAGCACGTAGAGGTTGTCCGCGCGGTCGAACGCGGCCTGCTCCGCGTTGCTCAGCATCTCCCAGCTCCGCCCATCCATCCTTCCGACCGCGAACAGCGTGGTGATGCGCCCGCCGAGCGGACGATCCTGCGCCGGCAGCCGCACCACCTGCTGCGCGGCCGCGGGCACGGACAGCACTGCGGCGGCGAGGGCGAGGCGGATGCTCGTGATCTTCATCGTGGCAGCGATTCCAGGTGAGGAATGCGGGGATGGGCCTGAGTTCGACTCCTGCGGTGGCGCGCACGGTTGCCCCGCTATTCTCTCACAGGGGCACAGGGGTCGCAGGGGAGCCGCGGGCGGGCCTCCGTGACCTCTGTGACCCCTGTGAGAGATTGCAGTTGCCGTTCATTCCAGCTCGAAGTGGGTCTTCCCCGTCTCCACTTCGACGGCCGTCAGCCTCACCTGGACGTGCGCGCCCAGGTCCAGCCATTTGGCGTGCGCCCCGCGCGTGGCCTCGGCGCGGACGGGCGGATCCTCGATCTGCACCTCCACCTTCCCGTTGCGAATCCCCAGCACCGTCGCGCGAAAGCTCTCGCCGATGCGCGAGCGCAGCGTCCACGCCTCGGCGACGTTCACCACGGCGCGCTCCAGGCGGGCATCGCGCGTCTCCATCTCGTTCATCGTCTTCGCCACCTCCGGGAGGCGGGCGCGCTCCCCGGCGGGCGGCTGCTCGCCGGCCGCGAGCTCCGCCACCAGGTCCAGCACGTAGCGGTCGGCCAGGCGCCGCAGCGGCGCGGTGCAGTGCGCGTACACCATCGCCAGCGCGTGGTGCTCGGGATCGGGCGGGACGGCGCCGCCGAAGGCGACGTAGTCGGCGCCCTTCATCACCCGCTTGGCCTGCCAGACCAGCGCCGCCGCGTTGGGCGCGTACACGTCGATGGAGCGGATGAACGCCGCGTAGTCCATCTCCGGCGGCCAGGTGAAGCCGAGACCCTTGGCGACGCGGCGGAAGGTGTCGATGGCGCCCTCGTCCGTCGCCGGCAGCACGCGCAGGATGCCGACCTTCGCCTCGACCATGCGCAGTGCGGCGGCGTGGCCGGTGAGCAGCGACACCTGCGCGTTCCAGTCCTCCGATGCGTTCGGCTTCTCATACTCCAGCTCGTAGCCGAGCTTCGCGGCGGCCACGCGCTGCACGTGCTGGGTGAGCAGGGGGAGCGACACGCCGCCGCGCTCGATCTCCCGCTCCCGGCGCTGCTCGCCGAACGCCTTGAGCGCGGTGAGCGACCCCGCCCACGGCCGGCCGGCGAACTTCTTCCCGCCGCCCTCCACGTGCTCCAGCACCTGCTCGTAGGTGAGCTGCGCGCGGCTCCGCACCAGCGCCCGCTCCACGGTGAACGACACGATCTCCGCCCGCGCGTCGAGCTCGAAGGCGAAGAGGATGGACGGCTTCACCCCGTCCGGCAGCAGGCTGGCGGCGCCCTCGCTGAGCCGCGGGGGGTAGAGGGTGTCGCGGTGGTCGGGCGCGTACATGGTCACCCCGCGCAGCCACGCCTCGCGCTCGATGGGGCCGCCGCGGTCCACCCAGAAGCCCACGTCCGCGATGGCGTACCACACGCGGAACCCGCCCTCGTGCTGCTCGATGCAGAGCGCCTGGTCCAGGTCGCGGCTCCCCGGCGGGTCGATGGTGACCAGCTCCACCGCCGTCCGGTCGACGCGCCCCGGCGCCGTGGTCGGGTCGCGCTTCGCCGCCTCGTCCGCGGCCCGCAGCACCTCGTCGGGGAACGCGGTGCGGACGCCGAGCTCCTGGCGCTTCTGGTCGAACGCGCGCTCGATCAGCGCGATGTCGGGGTTGGTGCTCGTCGGCGGCATGGAGAGCATCCTGAAGAGTGTGACGTCTGTTTGGCCGAATCGATGGCGGCTACTCCTCCCGCAGCGCCTCCAGCGGCGTGTGGCGGAAGACCTCGAGGCTGGCCCAGTAGCCGACGGCCCCGGCGAGCGCCGTCACCGCGAGCATCAGCACCAGCAGCGCGGGGACGGGAACGCCGAACGCGACCTTGAACCGCCACTTCGCCAGCGCCCACCCCGCGGCCGTCGCCAGCCCGATCCCCGCCACGCTGGCGAGGAAGCCGAGCGACAGGTACTCGCCGAGGAGGATCGCCGCGACCTGGCGGCGGGTGGCGCCCAGCGTGCGCAGCAGCACGCTCTCGCGGATGCGCTGCAGCCGCCCCGTGAGCACGGCGCCGAGCAGCACGATGAACCCCGTCGCCACGCTGAACCCCGCGAGGAAGCGGATCACTGCGGCGACGCGGCCCAGCACGTCGTCGAGCGCGGCCTGCACCTGCGTGAGGTCCAGGATGGCGACGTTGGGGAAGGCGCGCACCACGTCGCGCTGCACCCGCGCGCGCGCCGGGCCGTCGGGCGCGCGGGCCAGGAGCACCCAGGTGTGCGGCGCGTCCTGGAGCACCTTCACCGGGAAGACGGCGAAGAAGTTCGGCTCCAGCCGCTGCCAGTCCACGTCGCGAATCGACGTCACCCGCGTGGGCACGCGCACCCCCTGCACGTCCCAGACGATCTCGTCCCCCAGCTTCACGTCCAGGTCTTCGACGATCGCCCGGTCGAGTGAGACCTCCGCGGGTCGCCCGGCGGGCGCGCCCCCGCCCGGCTTCCAGAACCGTCCCTCCACCAGTGGCTCCGAGGCGTTCACCGTGTCGCGGAAGGTGGAGCGGTACTCGCGGCGTACGGCCCAGGGCTGCGGCCCGCTCCGCTTCGCGTCCTTCTCCCGGTCCGGCGGGCCCTCGTCCACGTCCCGGGCGGCGCCGGGGCCGACGAGCTGAGCGGTCGTCTTTCCGTTGATGGAGTAGATGCGCATCGGGACGATCGGCGCCGCCTGCACCACGTCGGCGCGCTCGGCGCGGAGCCGCTCCACCACGCCGGCCTGCTGCTCGCCCTGCACGTCGAAGAGGAGCAGGTTGGCGCGGGTGCTCTCGGAGTTCAGCCGCAGCGGGCGCAGCAGGTTGCCCTGCGTGAGGTAGAGCGTCGCCAGCAGGAACACCCCGAAGCCCAGGGCGAGCACCACCACGCGCGTCTGGTTCCCCGGCCGGTGCAGGTTCGCCAGCCCCTGCCGCGCGGGATACGGAAGCCTCGTCCACGATCCCCGCGGCACCAGCCGGGTGACGGCCCACGCCGCCGCCCACAGCCCCAGCAGCGTCACCCCGATGCCGGCGACGAACACCAGGCCCATGGCGACGCTCCCCGCCTCCAGCACCACCAGCCCGCCGACGCTCGCGGCCAGCAGCAGCGCGGCGCCCAGCGTCCACGCGTCGCGCGCCGGGCCGGCGGGCTCCACCCGGCGGCGGATCGCCTCCAGCGGCGAGACGCGGCGCGTGGCGAGCAGCGGCAGCAGCGCGAAGGCGAGGGCGACCCACAGCCCCACGCCCACGCCGGTTGCGACCGCGGGAAGATCGACCACGGTCCCCACCCGCACCGGGAGCAGGTCGGCGAGGAGGCGCGGGAGGATCCACTGCACGCCGACGCCCAGCGCGGCACCCAGCCCGGCGCCCGCGAGCCCCATCACCCCCGCCTGCAGCAGGTAGACGGCGATCACCTGCGGCGCCGTGGCCCCCAGGCAGCGCAGCGCGGCGACCGTCTCGCGCTTCTGGGCCATGTACGCGCCCATCGCGCTCGCCACGCCGATGCCGCCCAGCAGCAGCGCGAAGGTGCCCACCAGCCCCAGGAAGTCGCCGAGCTGCCCGAGGGCGCGGTCGAGCTGGCGCTGTTGCTGCTCGGCCGTCCGCACCGTCGTCCGCTCGCGGCGCAGCGCGGCGCGCTCCGCCGCCACGAAGCGCGCGGCTTCGCGCGGCGTGGTGCGGACGTAGGCGTCGTAGTCCACCCGCGCGCCGAAGCGCAGCAGGTTCATCTCCGGCACGTAGCGCGCGGGGACGTAGACCGCGGGGGCGAAGAGCGAGCCGATCCCCACCTGCCCCGGGACCTTCTCCAGCGTGCCGATCACCCGGAAGCGTGCGTCGCCGAGCGAGATGGAGTCGCCCACGCGCGCGTCGAGCGCGGTGAGCAGCGCGGGATCGATCAGCGCGTTGCGGCCGGAGTGCAGCGCGGCCCATCGTCCCGCCGGCGCCGTCTCGATCTCGCCGTAGAAGGGGTAGCCCGGCTCCGGCGCGCGCACCTGGGCCAGCCGCGTGGCGCCGGTGCGCTCCAGCAGCGCCATCGACCCGAAGCTGGTCATCCGCACCATGGGGACGCCGCGGCGGCGGAAGGCGGCCAGCCGCTTCTCCGTCTCCGGACCGAACTTGCGGTTGCTGGAGAGGGAGAGGTCCGCGCCGAGCATCGCGCGCGACTGGTCGCGGACGCCCTGCGCCAGGTTGGCCGCGAAGCTCTGCGTCGCCACCAGCGCGGCCACGCCCAGCGAGATGGAGGAGAGGAAGAGGAGGAGGCGCCTGCGCGCGAACCGGCTCTCTCGCCACGCCAGCACCGCCAGCGCGCGGAAGCCGCTCACGACCCGCCCCGCTCGTCGCTCACCACGCGCCCGTCGGCCAGCCGGATCACCCGCCGCGCCCGCGAGGCCAGGTCGGCGTCGTGCGTGACCAGGACCAGCGTGGTGCCGACCTCGCGGTTCAGCTCCATCAGCAGGTCGATCACGCGCTGGCCCGTCGCCGCGTCCAGGTTGCCGGTGGGTTCGTCGGCGAAGAGGATCTGCGGCGAGTGGACGAAGGCGCGGGCGATCGCGACGCGCTGCTGCTCGCCGCCGGAGAGCTGCGCCGGGAAGTGGTGGCCCCGTCCGGCGAGGCCGACGCGCGCCAGCAGCTCGTCCGCGCGGCCGGCCGAGCCCTCGCCGCGGAGCTGGAGCGGCACCTCCACGTTCTCGCGCGCGGTGAGGGTGGGAATGAGTTGAAAGCTCTGGAACACGAAGCCGATGCGCTCGCGCCGGAGCCGCGCGCGCTGGTCCTCGCTCAGCGTGCCCAGGTCGGTGCCGTCGATCCGCACCGTGCCGCCGCTGGGCCGGTCGAGCCCCGCCAGCAGCCCCAGCAGCGTGGTCTTACCGCTCCCCGACGGCCCGACGATTGCCACCGTCTCGCCCGCATCCACCCGGAAGCTTACGTTCGAGACCGCGGAGAGCTGCTGCCCTCCGCTGCGGTACGACTTCGACAGATCGTCTACGATGAGCACGCTGCTCCGGCGGAATTGGGTGTTCCTGATCCTTGTGCCGACCTTCTGCACGTTGATACTCGGCTGTCGGCCCGGGGATCGCAAACCATCGTCCGCCGAGGGTGAGGTCGACAGCGTCGCCGCGACCGCGAACGACGGCTCGGCCGAGGACCCCACCGGGAGCGCGGCGCGCAGGGCGGACCGGCGGGTGGTGATGTTTGTCGGCACCAGCCTGACGGCGGCGCTGGGGCTGGACCCGTCGCTGGGCTACCCGGCACGCGTGCAGGCGAAGATCGACTCCGCCGGGCTCCCCTTCGAGGTGGTGAACGCCGGCGTCAGCGGCGAGGTGTCGGTGCAGGCGAGGGACCGCGTGGCGAAGTGGCTGGTGAAGCAGCCCTTCGCGGTGATGGTGCTGGAGACCGGCGCCAACGACATGCTGCAGGGCCTCTCGCTCCGCGCGCTGCGCGCCAACGTCCAGGCCATCGTCGACACGGTGCGCAAGGCGCGGCCCGACGCGCGCATCGTGCTGGCGGGGATGGTGGCGGCCCCGAACCTGGGGGAGCCGTACGCGCGCGAGTTCCGCTCCATCTACACCGACGTGGCGCGGCGGGACAGCGTGGCGCTCATCCCCTTCCTCCTCAACGGCGTGGCCGGCAATCCCGACCTGAACCTCGGCGACGGCATCCACCCCAACGAGCGCGGCCAGCGCATCGTCGCCCAGAACGTCTGGCGCGTCCTGGAGCCCGTGCTGCGCGCGGAGGCGGCGAAAACCGTATCGACGTCGCCATGAACCGTGTTACGATACCGAGGGGCCGAACTACAACTCGCGCGGAGAGATCATGAAACACCTGACGCGGGATATGCTCGTGGACGTTTTCGAGATGCTGCCCGATACCTTCGACGCTCATGACCTGGAGCGCCGTACATTACGAGTTCTGCCCGTTCCGTTTGCAGAAGAACTGCTGGAGTTCCGGTCGTCTGACGACCCCCTGCTGCAGTTCAGCGCGGCCTTCGCGCAGTGGTTCGATAGGGCATTTGCAGGTGAGGTCACCAAGCTGGAGAAAGTGGAAACCGAGAATCTCGGCGGATTGGTATCGACGAATCAGCAATGGGCAAAAAGGAAGCCGACCCCCGCCACCTGAGGGAGTCGATCAGAGGAGCTTACCAATAGTGAACGATTCGTCCCCGCACGCACTCGACGCGAACCTCGCCGCGGTCAGGCGCTGGCCCAGCGAGGATGCGCGCCGGTGGGTCGATCAGTTCGTTCACCGCGCAGCCGAAGATCCGCGGATCTGCGCGGTCGTGGTTTACGGCTCAGCAGCCCGCGACGTCCCCGAGAGCAGCGATGTGGATCTGCTGTACGTTCACACGGGAGATAGGATCACCTTCGACGTGCCTCCCGTGGACCTGGACCTTCGTGGCTTCCCGTCGGAAACGGTGGACGAGCGCATCGCGTCCGGCGACGAGGTGCTCGGGTGGAGCCTGAGGTTCGGCGTCCCGCTGTTCCAGCGCGAGGGCTACTGGACCGAGTTGCAAACATGTTGGGCTGACCGGCTCCCGCTTCCGTCAGCCGCCGCCGCGGAGGAGCGTGCCGTACGTGCGCTGAACGCGTCCGAAGGCCTCGCCGCCGGTGGGGACGAGGATGCCGCGGCCGAGTTGCGACTCGTCGCGCTTACGCAGCGCGCACGTGCCCGGCTGATCCGCAGTGGCGTATTTCCGCTATCCCGCCCGGAACTGCCATCGCAGCTGACCTCGATCGGCGAGTGGGAGATCGCGTCCGAGCTCCACGCGCTTTCCGCCCGAGTCGTGGTCAGCGGAGTTGAGGATCGATGACCTGGACGATCATGGGCACGTATGACGGATCGAAGCTCATACCCGACGAGCCGCTGCCGCTCGAGCCTGGTACGCGCGTATTGCTGACCGTCCACGTCGCGACCGAGCAACACAGCAGCGACTCGCCTCACGGCACTTCCTTCATCGAAACCGCACTATCGATGAACGTCGACGGGCCGTCGGACTGGTCGGCGCGGATCGATCATTCCCTGTATGGGCCCATGGTCGGCGACGACGATGAGCTGTAAATCCTCCCGCTGGTAGCCCCCGACTCCTGGTCCGCATCCCCCACATGCCTCGCATCACACGAACGGCCGTCACCCTGGCCGCCTGCGTCACCCTCGCGCTCGCGCCTCTCTCCGCCCCCGCGCAGCACTCGCCGTGCGTCGAGAGCTGCGCGGACATCGTGGTACACAACGCAACGGTGTGGACCGGGGTGCGCGGCGCGCCGGACGTGCGAGCGCTCGCGGTGCGCGGGGGCCGGATCGTCGCGGTCGGCGGTGACGTGGAGGTGAACCCGCAGATTGGGCCGCGCACCCGCATCTTCGACGGCGCAGGGAAGATGGTGGTGCCGGGGTTCATCGACTCGCACGTGCACTTTCTGATCGGCGGGGCATCGCTGGCGTCGGTGCAGCTCCGCGACGCGAGGACGCGCGAAGCGTTCGTGCGGCGCATCCGCGACTACGCGCGCACGCTGCCGCGCGGCGCCTGGATCACCGAGGGGAACTGGGACCACTCGCTCTGGGGCGGCGAGCTGCCCCGGAAGGAGTGGATCGACTCCATCACACCCCACAACCCCGTCTGGATCAGCCGCCTGGACGGGCACATGGCGCTGGCGAACTCCGCGGCGCTGCGGGCGGCGGGCGTCACCGCGGCCACCCGCGACGTGGAGGGCGGCGAGATCGTCCGCGGCGCCGGGCGCGAGCCGACGGGGATCTTCAAGGACAACGCGCTGGAGCTGGTCGACCGCGCCGTCCCGGGGCTCACGCCCGAGCAGCAGGACCGCGCGCTGGACGCCGCGATGCGATACGTGGCCGAGCGCGGCGTCACCTCCGTCGACCACATGGGCAGTTGGGGCGACCTGGCCGCCTTCCGCCGCGCGCGCGCCGCCGGCCGGCTCCACACGCGCATCTCCGCCGCCGTGCCGCTGGAAAGCTGGGCGCGGCTCCGCGACACCGTCGCCGCGGGCGGACGGGGCGACGAGTGGCTGCGCATCGGCGGGCTGAAGGGGTTCGTCGACGGGTCGCTGGGCTCGCACACGGCCGCCATGCACCAGCCGTTCACCGACGCGCCGGCGGACTCGGGGCTGCTGGTGACGCCGCCCGACAGCCTGTACGCCTGGACCTCGGCGGCGGACCGGGCGGGGCTGCAGGTGATGGTGCACGCCATCGGCGACCGGGCGAACACGCTCATCCTCGACATCTACGAGCGCGTGGCGCGGGAGAACGGCGCGCGCGACCGGCGCTTCCGGGTGGAGCACGCGCAGCACCTCCGCCCGGCCGATATCCCTCGCTTCGGCGGCCTCGGGGTGATCCCCAGCATGCAGCCGTACCACGCCATCGACGACGGCCGCTGGGCCGAGGCGGTCATCGGCCCCGAGCGCAGCCGCACGACGTACCCCTTCCGCACGCTGCTCGACACGGGCGCGGGACTGGCGTTCGGCAGCGACTGGTTCGTGGCGCCGCCGACGCCGCTCGAGGGGATCTACGCCGCCGTCACCCGCCGCACCCTGGACGACAGGCACCCCGGCGGCTGGGTGCCCGAGCAGAAGATCACCGTCGAGGAGGCCCTGCGCGCCTACACCTCCGCCGCGGCTTACGCGGCCTTCCAGGAGGCGGAGAAGGGCACGCTGGAGCCCGGCAAGCTCGCGACTTCGTGGTCATCGACCGCGACCTGCGCCGCGTCGCGCCCGAGACCCTCCGGGACGCGCGCGTGCTGCTGACGGTGGTCGGCGGCACCGTCGTCTACCAGGCACCGCGGCCCTGAGTGCCGGAGCCATCCTCGCCCCGCCTGCCCGCGTCCAGAGGCATCTACGTCGAGACCCGCATTCGCGGCGCGATGGACGAGCTGTGGGAGAAGACGCAGGACCCCGCGCTGCACCAGCGCTGGGACCTGCGCTTCACCCGGATCGAGTACCTGCCGCGTCCCGATCCCACGCAGCCGCAACGCTTCCTGTACGCCACGCGGGTCGGCTTCGGCCTGGGGATCGAGGGCGAAGGCGAGTCGGTGGGAACCCGCGACGACGCGAACGGCCGCCGCACCTCGGCGCTGAAGTTCTGGTCCGCGGACGCGAAGTCGCTGATCCGCGAGGGCGCCGGCTACTGGCAGTATATCCCCGACGGCGACGGCATCCGCTTCCTCACCTGGTACGACTACCGCACCCGCTGGGGATGGGCGGGACGGGTGCTGGACACGGCGTTCCGTCCGCTGATCGGCTGGGCCACGGCGTGGAGCTTCGACCGGCTGCGGCTCTGGATCGAGCGCGGCGTCGACCCCGCGGCGGCCATGCGGCTGGCGGGGGTGCACGCGGCGGCGCGTCTCGCGCTCGCCTTCACCTTCCTCTGGCACGGCGTGGTCCCCAAGCTCCTCCTCCGCCACCGGGACGAGGTGGCGATGCTCACCGACGGCGGCCTCTCCCTCGCGGCCGCCCAGCGCGGGGTGACGGCGGCCGGCGTCGCCGAGGTGCTCCTGGGTCTCGCGCTGCTGCTCGCCTGGCGCGTCCGTGGCCTGTTCCTGCTCGTCATCGCGCTGATGCTCGCCACCATCGTCGTGGTGGCGAGCACCTCGCCGCGCTACCTGGGGGCGGCGTTCACTCCCGTCACCCTGAACCTGGGGGTGGCCGCGCTGGCGCTGATCGGCTGGATCGCCTCGGCCGAGCTCCCCAGCGCGCGCCGCTGCCTGCGCCGCAAGCCCACGTCCGCCGTGTAGCCGGCGCGGCGTCTCCCACCACACGTCGTCCCCATGGATTCCATCTACCGTGAAGTGCTGGGCTCGGACTTCGAGCGGCTGCATCCGCAGATCCAGCGGCGCTTCGGCTTCAGCAGCCGCGACCGGGTGGCCGCCATCGGCACCGGGGTGATGGACGAGCTCTGGCACGGGCGGGCGTACACCCTCCCCTTCCTCTACCTCGGCACCTGGCGGCGGATCATGTTCCCCGAGCAGGGGCGCGACGTGCCCTTCACCATCCGCAACTACGCCTACGTCGACAGCTTCGGGCGCGAGACGGTGACCTGGGTGCGCACCTTCCAGGCGAAGCGGGCCCGCCGCTTCGACGCCTACATGATCCACAGCCGCGAGCGCGGCCGCATCGTGGACTGCCTGGGGTCGCACGAGCACCTGGCCGTGGACCTGGAGTTGAGCGTGGACGAGCGCGGGGGATTGAGGCTGCGCTCCGGCGAGCAGCGCTTCTACGAGGGGCCGCTGGCGTTCCGGTTCCCGATGGCGCTCTCGGGCGTGGCGGAGGTGTGCGAGTGGTTCGACGACGAGAGCGGCCGCTTCCGCATCGAGGTGGACGTGCGCAACCGCCGCTGGGGCCCGCTCTTCGGCTACCGCGGCAGCTTCGACGTAGAATGGCGCGAGCTGGGGCCGGAGGGGGTGCCGGAGGAGGTGAAGCCGAAGCGGGAGGAGCGCCGGGAGTAGCTCTCGGCCTGCATTCAGGTGCGGCTCGCGGCGCTCCGCGCGTTCTGTTGGCGGCCCATCCTCCGCATCGCGACCCGACCCCGATCCAGGGAACGCGCCATGCCGCGCACGATTGCCGGGCGCGTGCGCGACGGCGCGGGCAACCCCGTCCCGCACGCGCTCCTGCGCACCCGCGACGACGTCGGCGACGTCTCCGCCGAACGCACGGACAGCGCGGGCCGCTTCAGCCTCACGACGATGGTGGGCATGTTCACCGCGCGGGGCCTACGGCTGGTTTGCCGGCTCGGCTCCG
>DASYJZ010000197.1:0-6960 GCA_035995965.1 Longimicrobium sp.
TGGGCGTGGATTACGCTGGGAAGGGGAGCAATCTTCGCGCCCGGCGCCGCCGACGCAAACGGCGGGGCCGCCCGTGGACGGCCCCGCCGCGCTTCGACCCCGCTCGCCCCGCCGCTAGTCGCCCGCCGCCGCCAGCGGGGACTCGCCCGCGGGATGCGTGGAGAGGTCGCCGGACCCGGCGCGCAGCTCCTCCAGCGCCGTCTCCGCGCGCTCCAACTCGGCTACGTTGCCGAGGCCCCGCAGGATCTCGCAGGCGCGCTCCAGGTAAGCGAGCGCCTCCTCGATGCCGTCGTTCTGCGCGCGCAACGCCGCGTAGTCGACCAGTGTTTCGGCCTCGAGGCTGAGGTATCCCTTCCCCCGCGCGATCTCCAGGGTCTTCTCGAAGAAGATGAAGCCGTCGGCTTCGCCCCGCTCCAGTGCGATGCGGCCTCGTCCCACGTACATCGCCCCCAGCGTGTAGGGAGAGCCCGCCGCGACGGCGTTCTCCTCGGCGACCCGCCCCCACTCCTCCGCCTGAGTCAGGTGTCCCTCGGCGAGCCACCATGCCGCGAAGTCGGTCGCAATGCTGGAGCGCAGCCATTCCGGGATCGGAAGCTTCAGCGCCGCCTCGTAGTCGGCGGCGGCCTCGTCACGTCGCTCCTGAGCTTCCCGGAACTGCGCATGGTTGTGCAGGCAGATCCCCAGGTCCAGCGGCGACGAGAGGGTGTCCCAGACGCGGAACGCGCTCTCGAACCACCTCTCCGCTTCGTCGAGCCTGCGCTGGCGCGTGGTCGCGTTGGCGAGGTTGTTGTAGATGTGCCCACGCTCCAGCAGGAGCGCGCCGGGACCGGCCGTGTCGGCGAGCGCCAGCGTCTCGAGGTAGCAGCGCTCCGCATCGTTCCAGCGCCCCTGCCAGAGGAACACGTTCCCCTGTCCGGTGCCCGCAATCACCTCGGCGTGCAGGTCGCCCGAGTCGCGCGCCAGCTCGGCACTCCGCTCATAGTACGAAGCCGCCTCGTGCAGGTCGCCGATCTTCAGCGAGACGCGGCCCACGCGTCGCAGCGCCAGCACCTGCGGGGCCTTTTCGGTCAGCTTCATGGAAACCGTGAGCGCCGACCGATAGCACCGGCGCGCACCCAGCAGCCGTCCCCGCTCCTCCAGCTTTTCGCCCAGCGACACCAGGTGCAGCGCGGCATCGGCGTCGTTGCCGCTGAAGAACGCCCGGAAGAAGGGTGAGAGGCCCGCGTGCAGCGTCGAGACGTACTCGTGCACCTGGCGCTCCGCCTCCTCCACGGCGGCTTCCACCGCCTCGGGCGAGACGATCCACTTGTCGATGGTGGTGATGGTGCGCGAGCTCTCCCACTCCTTTTCCGGGTCGCGCACGGCAGCGCCCAGGAGCCGCAGCCGGAGCACCTCGAGGTCGTCGAGGTCCGGGAGCAGACCGAGGATCTCCTCGACCGTGGCTTCGGAACGATTCACGGATAGTCGCTGCTGGGGGAGTTCGGACATGCCGGAGTGTCGCGCGTTCAGCCGCCGGACGCCGTGATCACGCCCCCGCGGCTGGAGGTGGTCCCGTATTCGGAGAAGTGCGGGGTCTCCGTGAGGATCTGCGAGCTGTCGGCCGAGACGGTGCCGCCCATGGGGACCCAGCCGTTGTTCCACCAGACCACTGTGCCGTTGGGGTCGTCCTCCAGCGTGGTGCCGCGGTAGGGGAAGCCGATGGTGACCGGCTTCGCGAACGCCATGTTGTGCGGGCCGAACTCCGCCACCACGTGGTCGCCGCCCTGCACGTCGGCCGGGAGCTTGATGGTGAACATCGTCACCCGGCTCACCGCGCCCGGGGGCACGATCACGCTGAAGCCCACGAAGTCGAGCCGGCCGCCCCAGGGCCCGATCCAGGCCTTGGCCCACCCGGTGACGGAGATCGGCTTCTCGCGGAAGCGGGCGAGCTGCGCGATGGCCGTGGCCGACGCCCTGGGAGAGGCGGGCGATGCCCCGGCCCCAGGCGAGACCGGAGTGCCCCCGTCCGTGCAGCCCGCCGTCAGCGAGACCATGGTTGCCGCGGCCGCCAGGAGCACGTTCCGGAACTTGACGCTCATCAAGACCTCCGAATTGGGAAAGAAGGGACGAACCGACCCCTGCGGTCGCAGGGTCCGTTCCGGACGGCACGGCCTGCCGGGAAGGAAGGCAAGACGTGTAAACATAGACACTTAATTCACGTCGCACAATGGGCGCGTGCCCGATCGGGAACCGCGGGGGAGCACCAGAAGTGTGCGGAGTGCACGGCAATGGTGCGGCGGTCCGCTTCAGTGCTCGATCCCGTACTCCGCCACCTTGCGGCGCAGCGTGTTGCGGTGGATCCCCAGCCGCTCGGCCGACATGGTGAGGTTGTCGCCCGTCTCGCGCAGCGCGCGCACGATCATGCGCTTCTCCATCTCCTCCAGCGTCACCAGCGGCATCTCGCCGTGCTCCTGCGTGGGCGTGCGCGGCGATGCCGGGTGCAGGATGTCGGGGGGGAGGTGCTGCGGGAGGAGCACCTCGCCGTCGGACATCACCACCGCGCGCTCCATGGCGTTGCGGAGCTGGCGCACGTTCCCCGGCCAGGGGTGCGACCGCAGCGCCGCGAACACCTCCTCGGCCACGGCGCGCACCGGGCGCGCGTGCTCGCGGGCGTAGTGGGCCACGAAGTGGCCGGCGAGGAGGTCCAGGTCCGCCCCGCGCTCGCGCAGCGGCGGCAGCGTGAGCGAGACCACGGCCAGGCGGTAGAACAGGTCCTCGCGGAAGCGCCCCTCTGCGACCGCCGCCTGCAGGTCGCGGTTGGTGGCCGCCACGATGCGCACGTCGATGGGCACCGCCGAGCTGCCGCCCACCCGCTCGATCTCGCGCTCCTGCAGGGCGCGCAGGATCTTGCTCTGCAGCGCCAGCGACATGTCGCCGATCTCGTCCAGGAAGAGCGTGCCGCCGCTGGCGCGCTCGAAGCGCCCGATGCGCCGGCCGATCGCGCCGGTGAACGCGCCCTTCTCGTGCCCGAAGAGCTCGCTCTCCAGCAGGTTCTCGGGGATGGCGGCGCAGTTGATGGCCACGAACTGCCCGCGGACGCGGCGCGAGCGCGAGTGCAGCACGCGCGCGACCATCTCCTTGCCGGTGCCGCTCTCGCCCAGCACCAGCACGGTGGCGTCGCTGGCGGCGGCGCGCGCCACCGACTTGTAGACCGACATCATCCCCGCGCTGGCGCCCACGATGGCCGCGTCGTCGCCGGTGGCGGGGGGGAGCGGCCGGAGGCGGCGCACCTCCTCGATCCCCAGCAGGATCTCGCGCACGCGCCCGCGTGGGAGCGGCTTGGGGAGCACGTCGTGGGCGCCCTGGCGGATCGCCTCCATCGCCAGGTCCATCGACGGGTTCTGCGCCAGCAGCACCACCGGCGTGGGCCCGCCGTCGGCGTGCAGCCGCCCCAGCAGCTCCAGCCCCGCGCCCGAGAAGTCGGCGTCGAGGAGGATCAGGTCCCACTGCGCCTGCGCGACCAGGCGCAGCCCCTCGGAGAGGGTCTGCGCCGACAGCAGCTCGGTGCTGCCGTTCAGCTCCGGTTCGAGCGTTCGACCGACGCCCGCGTCGGCGTCGAGCAGGAGAACCCTCAAGCGTGGGCTCCGTGGGGGGTGGGTTGGGTGGAACCGCCCATTATAGTGTTGGCGCCACGATTTGCGCAAACTCCCCGACGGCGACGGAATCCGATCTCCCGCCGCCCCGTTCGCGCCGCGGCTGTCAATATCGCAAACGTGCCTTCAACAATGACTTGCATGGCTGCCCGGGCGTGCGCCGGCAGCGATGCAAGGTCGTTCACCCCGTGATCTTCGGGCCACGGCGATGATGCACTGGAATGGTGCAAGTCGGATTTCCGACGCCCGATGTTCCCGAACCGGAACGAGGCCCGGGGAGGACCGCTTCTACCCTCCGCCCGCCCGGTCCTGTTTCGGAGGGTCGATTGGCCTTTCAAGCAAACAGGTGGGTTCATACCGAGTCCGGGCTGAAGACCAATGTGCAACGGAACTGCCTGGTCTCACCCGGGGTCGACGGAGACTCCCGTGTGAGACCCATTCTTTTTCACGATTCGGTACGATCGTTCGGCCTGACGTACCACGCGAGGCAGGGCCCCGGGAGCGTGCCCCGGGGCCCTGCCGTCCGTCGACCGCGCCGAGCGTTAGAGCGTGCTCTTGTACAGCAGCCGGTTGGGCGTTCCCGCCGGGTTGCCGGTGATCACGTTCGCGGTGGAGTTGTTGATGATCCAGGTCACGATGGTGCTCGACGCCGCCTCGCCGAAGGCGCCCTTGTAGAGCGCCGCCACGCCCGCCGCGTGCGGCGAGGCCATCGAGGTGCCGCTGATGGTGTTGGTGCCGCTGTTGAGCCAGGTGCTGGTGATGCTGCTGCCCGGCGCGTACACGTCCACGCAGCCGCCCCAGTTGCTGTAGCTGGCCTTGGCGTCGGTGCTGGTGCTGGCGGCCACCGTCAGCGTGCCCGCGGCGCTGGCCGGCGACACGTTGCAGGCGTTCTGGTTCTCGTTCCCCGCGGCCACGGCCAGGAACACGCCCGAGTTGGCCAAGTTGGTGGCGGCCGTGTTCAGCGCGGTGTTGACCCCGCCGCCCAGCGACATGTTGGCTACCGCGGGGCGCACCGCGTTCACGCGCACCCAGTCGATGCCGGCGATGATGGCCGAGTAGCTCCCCGAGCCGGCGCAGTCGAGCACGCGCACGCCGCGGAGCCGCACACCCTTGGCCACGCCGTAGGTGGCGGAGCCGATGGTGCCGGCCACGTGGGTGCCGTGCCCGTTGCAGTCGGCGCCGCTGCCGCCCGCGTAGTCGTACGCCGCCGCCGCGCGCCCGCCGAACTGCGGGTGGTTGGCCTGGATGCCGGTGTCGATGATGTAGGCCGTGACGTTGCTGGCGGTGGTGGTGTAGGTGTAGGTGCCGCTCAGGGGGCGGTTGCGCTGGTCGATGCGGTCGATCCCCCAGGTGGCGCCCGACTGGGTGGTGGCGATGCTGGCCACGCCGTCCTGCTCGATGTACGCCACGTTCGGGTTGTGCTGCAGCGCGTTGACCTGCCCCGGGGTCAGGTTCACCGCGAAGCCGTTCAGCGCCTCGCTGTACACGAAGCGCGGGCTCACGCCGGCCAGCGCGGCGGCAGTGCGCGGGTCGGCGTTGTCGTTCAGCACCACGATGTACGCGCCGTCGATGCCCACGCCGCGCGCCGCCAGCACGGGCGCGGGGGAAGTGCGCTGCTGCACGGCGGTGGGGTTCTGGTCCGAGCAGGCGGCCAGGGCCAGGGCGGTGCCGGCGAACAGAAGTGTGCGAGCGGCTTTCATACCACGTCCTCCATCGGTGGGGTTGTGGATGCCGCCGCCCGGAAGCCCCGGGCCGCGGCCGGAGGGCGGCGCTTAGAGCGCCGCCTTGTACAGGAGCCGGTTGGGGGTCCCCGCGGGGACGTTCTTCACCACCCCGGCCGTGGCGTTGGTCTTGATCCAGCCGTCGACGGCCGACGACGCCGCGTCGCCGAAGGTCGCCTTGTAGAGCGCGGCGACCCCGGCCACGTGCGGCGCCGCCATGGAGCTGCCGGTGAGCACGCGCGTCCCCGTGAGCCAGGTGGAGGTGATGGACGCGCCGGGCGCGTAGCCGTCCACGCAGCTCCCGTAGTTGGAGGTGGAGAGGCGGGTGTCGTCGCTGTTCGTTCCCGCGGTGGTGAACACGGCGGCCGCGCTGGCGGGCGACACGTTGCAGGCGAGCTGGTTCTCGTTCCCCGACGCCACGCTGGTGAAGATCCCCGCGTTGGACAGGTCGGTGACCGCGGTGTTCAGCGCGCTGGAGAAGCCCCCGCCCAGCGACAGGTTGGCCACCGCGGGCTTCTGCGCGTTGACGCGCACCCAGTCGATGGCGGCCACGATGGCGCTGGTGGTTCCCGAGCCGTTGCAGTCCAGTACGCGCACCCCGCGCAGCGACACGCGCTTGGCCACGCCGTAGGTGTTGGCGCCCACGATGCCGGCCACGTGGGTGCCGTGGCCGTTGCAGTCCGCGCCGGTGCCGCCGAACGCGTCGTACACGTTCTGCGCGCGGCCACCGAACTCGGCGTGGCCGGTCGCGATGCCGGTGTCGAACACGTAGGCGCGCACCCCGGCGCCGGTGGACGTGTAGCTGTAGGTGCCCGAGAGCGGCAGGTTGCGCTGGTCGATGCGGTCCAGCCCCCAGGGCGCGCCGCTCTGCGTGGTCTCGGCGTGGTAGCGCTGGTCTTCCTCGATGAAGGAGACGGCGGGGTGGTGCCGCAGCGCGTTGAGCTGCCCGGCGCTCAGCGTGCCCGCGAAGCCGTGCACGGCCGCGACATAGACGAAGCGCGGGGCGACCCCCATCGCGGCGGCGGCCGCGCGCGGGTCGGCACCCTCCTTCAGCACCACCAGGTACGCGCCCTCCACCGCGGCCCCGCGCGCGGCGAGCAGCGGCGCGCTCGCCGGAGTGCGCGCCGCGGTGGGCGAGCCGTCGCCGCAGGCTGCGACGGCGACGGCGACAGCGGCGAGGAGCAGGAACGAGCTGCGGTGTGGGCGCATCACGTCTTCCGCTTCGGTTGAGGTGTCCGCGGCGGTACGGCTCCCGAGGCGAGCCGCCGCCGCTTCCCTATTCGGACATTTTCAGGCCGGACGGCGTCGGACTCGTCATGGGAGAGATCTCTCCCTCTCCGCGGAGTTGACGGGCGATGCCGGCGGGGGTGGAGTCCGAGTAAGGCAGGAGCCGCGCCAGATGAGCGGGATTCATCAACCACTTGGCGGGCAACGACATACTCCTTTCGGGACATCGCGACCACCGCTCCACTTTGGTGCGGTGTGCACCAGGATGCGTCGGCGCCCTGTATCGACTCCGAAACGATCCTCATCCCGAATTCGGCAGAAGATCGTGTTGTGGTCTCACACGGGGTCAACGGGAGTCAAGGGAGTTGATGTTCACCGTT
>DASYJZ010000198.1:0-7107 GCA_035995965.1 Longimicrobium sp.
CGCTCGGCCACAACAATGAGCAGCGCACGACGAAGGCGGGCGTAGACCGGCACGATCGTGGCCGTAGCCGAGTTCCACGCGATCCGGCCGGTTCCAAAGGAGGCGTCGCGGGCGGTCCGCGGCGCCTCCGCTGTCGTCCGGAAAACGGCGGGGGTAGATTAGCCGCCGTTCCCGTGATCCCCATCTCTCCCGGACGTGTGCCGATGGACCTGCGAGGAGTGTTCGCCCCCGCCACCACGCCCTTCGACCCCATCACCGGCGACGCCGACGTGGTGGCGCTGCGGGCCAACCTGCGGCGCTGGCTGCAGGCGCCGCTGGCAGGCGTGGTCCTCTTCGGCTCCACCGGCGAGGGGCCGCTGCTGGACGAGGACGAGAAGGCGCGCCTCACCGCCGCCGCGCGCGACGTGGTGGACGGCGGCCGCCTCCTCCTGGCCGGCACCGGCGCGGAGTCGACCCGCGCCACCATCCGCGCCACCGCCGCCGTCGCCGCCGCCGGCGCGGACGGCGTCCTCGTCCAGCCGCCCGCTTACTACCGCCCCGCGATGACGCCGGAGGCGCTGCGCGACCACTACCTGGCCGTCGCCGACGCGTCGCCCGTCCCCGTGATCCTCTACCAGGTGCCGCCGCGCTTCAGCACGGTCGAGCTCGCCGCCGGCCTCGTGGGCGAGCTGGCGAAGCACCCGAACATCATCGGCATCAAGGACTCCCACGGCGACCTTAAGGCACTCGCCGCGCTGGTCGACGCGGTCGGCAGGAACGGCCAGGTGCTGGTCGGCAGCGGCGCGGTGCTCTTCGGCGCGCTGGAGGTGGGCGCGGTCGGCGGCATTCTGGCCATCGCGCTCCTCGCGCCGCGCGAGTGCGCCGAGCTCTGCCGCGCCTACGCCGAGGGGCGGCTCGCGGACGCGGGACGCATCCAGGAGCGCCTGTCTCCGCTGCATCGCACCATCGTCGCCGACCTCGGCAACAGCGGGATCAAGGCCGCGCTCGACGAGCTGGGAATGCACGGCGGCCCGCCCCGCCCGCCCCTCAAGCCCCTGCGTCCCAAGGATCAGCCGAAGGTCCGCGACGCGCTCGCGGCCGCGGGGCTGCTCCGCCCCGAGCCGCAGCCGACCTGAATCGAGCCACGAGCGCTATCGCCGTCCAACGAGCAAAGACTCCGCCTGCAACCGGAACGGAATCGCCCCTCCGGCAAGTACCTGCGGAAAGGTGTCGAGCGTGGAGACCGCGGCGACCATCCTGGGACTCATCCACCCGAGGATTTCCAGGATTTCGTCGTAGCGTGGGCCCAGGTCCCGGTCCCAGATCGGCTCGTGGTGCGCGATTCGGTTCCGCAGTCCGCGGACCTGGTGGAGTCGGTCGAACACCATCTCTCGATCGGTGTGGTCGGGAACCACTTTCCTGGAGCCGGGCGGCCACTTGAAGGGAAAGACGAGCGGGAGCCCGCGGGGCCACAGCCTGGGTCCATCCGCACGCAGCTCGTTGTAGACGCGCGACATGAGCTGAACCCAGAATCCGAAGCCGAGCTTGGCGATCAGGTGCCCCGGCGTTCGGCGCCTCGGGTCGGCGGACAGGCAGGTCTTCGCGCGCCGGACGTCGGCAGCTTCCTGGGGGTAGAGCAGGGTCGAGCGCTCGGCGTCGAGCCAGCATTGGACGTCCGGCATCCTGAGCCTGCTCGTGTCGATCAGTCTCACCGACGCGCTGTAGATCGCGTTGCGGAGTGTGAGCTCGAACAGATGCAGCGAGCTCTGGAGCGTGCCGGCGAGCGCCATGTTCCAGAGGTAGCGCGCGACACGGTCGACCTCGTCGCCGTCGGCGGGGGTTGCGTATGCCTCCACCCGCTGCTGCGACAGGGCCTTGTGGACCGCGCCGAAACTCAGGACAGGGGCTTGCAAAGTCGGCATCGGCAGTGTATTGTTGATCCGTTATTCCTCGATACGTGGTCGGCCGCGCAGGGGCCTCCGGGTCAGCGTCCGATCATGCCGAGGTTAGGGAGGCCACTCCGAAGACCGGAGTGGCCTCCCTTGTTTCTGCACGGCCCGTCGCGTGATCGAGTCTGTCCAATTTGTTGCTTTTGCCGTTCGGAGACAAGCCGCGCATGCGGCCGCTTTCGAGCGGTCATCTGCGTTGCAGCGAGCCACGTGCGCCGCTACGTTGTCGCCGCTCCACGAAGCCCATCATCGACCGAGAAGCTCCTTCGAACATGGCCGAATACAGCAATCTCCTGCTCGACGTATCTGACCGCATCGCCGTGCTGTCGGTGAACCGGCCCGACAAGCTGAACGCGCTGAACGAGCAGACCATCCGCGAGCTCGGCGAGGCGATCGACGAGATCACCCGCCGCGACGACGTGGGCGGCGTGATCCTCACCGGCGTGGGGGAGAAGGCGTTCGTGGCCGGCGCCGACATCGCCGAGCTGGCCACCATGGGGCCGGTGGACGGGATCGACGTGAGCCGGCTGGGGCAGCAGGTGTTCCGCCGCATCGAGCTGTCGCGCAAGCCGGTGATCGCGGCGGTGAACGGCTTCGCGCTGGGCGGCGGGTGCGAGCTGGCGCTGGCGTGCCACCTGCGCATCGCGAGCGAGAACGCGCAGTTCGGCCTCCCGGAGGTGAAGCTGGGGATCATCCCCGGCTACGGCGGCACCCTCCGCCTCCCGCGCATCGTAGGGAAGGGCCGCGCGCTGGAGCTGATGCTCACCGCGCAGTTCATCAAGGCCGACGAGGCGTACCGCATCGGCCTGGCGAACCGGGTGGTGCCGCTGGCCGAGTTGATGGACGTCGCGCGCAAGACGATGCAGACCATCCTCGCCAACGGCCCCGTCGCCGTCGGTCTGGCGATCGAGTGCACCACGCGGGGGATGGAGATGTCGGTGGACGACGGCCTCGCGCTCGAGTCCAACCTCTTCGGCCTCCTCGCCGCCACGACGGACATGCGCGAGGGGATGAGCGCGTTCCTGGAGAAGCGGAAGGCGGCGTTCACCGGCCGATAGCGCCATCCGGCGCTTCGCCCGGCTGCGGCGGAGCGCCAGTCCCCCTTCGATCGACCTCCCATGGAACCGCGCCTGCGGCCCTCGTCCACGCTGAAGCGCCTGCTGCTCCCCTCGCCCGTTGGGCCGTTGCTGGTGGAGCACGACGGCGAGGCGGTGCGCGCGATCCACTACTTCCCGCAGGGCGACCATCCACCGGCCGGCACGCGCGTGGAGCCGAGCCGCGACGACGCGCTGGGCTGGCGCGTCGCCGAGCAGCTCCGCGACTACTTCGCGGGGAAGCGGCGCGACTTCGACCTGCCGCTCGCGCCCGAGGGGACGGTGTTCCGCCAGCGCGTGTGGGATGCGCTGCGCAGCATCCCCTTCGGCGAGACCCGCAGCTACCGAGACATCGCCGCACAGATCGGGATCCCCAAGGGGTCGCAGGCGATCGGGCAGGCGAACCGCCACAACCGCATCCCCATCGTCATCCCCTGCCATCGCGTGGTCGCCACCGACGGCATCGGCGGCTACTCCGGCGACGGGCCGACGGGGAACAAGGTCGACACCAAGCGCTGGCTCCTGCGCCACGAAGGGGTGACGGTCACCTGAGACCGTGAGGTCCGCTCGGCTCTTCTTTGTCGAAGCGGTTCGGCATATCTTTGGTAGATGCGAACCATGCGCCCTCCCCAGACTCCGAGCATGATCGGAACCGGCATCTACACGCCCGCCGAAGCCGCGGCCCTGCTGAAGGCGCCGCCTGCCGAGGTGCGCCGCTGGGCATTCGGCTACTCCCGCGTGCGGGGTGGCGAGCGGAGGTGCTACGAGCCGCTGATCCGCACCGCGCTGCCCACGCTCGAGGGGCAGCAGGCGCTGACCTTCGTCGAGCTGGTCGAGATGATGTTCATCAAGGGCTTCCGCAAGACGGGCGTCTCGTGGAACACGATCCGCGAGGCCGCGTCGGTGGCCGCGCGGCTCTACGAGACGGAGCATCCGTTCGCGATGCGGCAGTTCTTCGCGGACCCGGGCGGCGTCTACGCGCTCCTGCGCGAGGTCGACGGCGGAGAGTCTCTCGTCCGCCTGGCAGGGAGCGGCCAGCACGTGTTCACGGAGCTCGTGCGCCCCTACCTCGGACAGCTCGAGTTCGCCCCTTCCGAGCTTCCTATGCGCTGGTGGCCGCTGGGGAAGGAGGGCCGCGTGGTCGTGGACCCGGCGGTTTCGTTCGGACAGCCGATCGTGGCCGAGGCGGGGATTCCGACGCGCATCCTGGCCGAGGCGCTGGCGGCGGAGACGGAGTACGACCCGAAGACGGCGCTGGAGCGGGTGGCGTGGGTGTACAAGATCCCCGAGCGGCACGTGCACGCGGCCACGCGCTTCGAGGAATGGCTCAGCGCCGCGTAGGCTTCCTCTTCGACGCGCACCTCCCGCCCGGGCTGGTGGACGCGCTCAACGCGCTCGGCGAACCCGCCGAGCACGTCAACAAGCTCTTCCCTCCCGCAACCGCCGACGAGACCTGGATCCGTTACGCGGGCGAGCGTGAGCTGTGTGTCATCTCGCGCGACATGAACATCACCCGCCGGCCCCACGAACAGACCGCACTCCGTGAGGCTGCCGTCGGCGCGTTCTTCCTCCTCCCCGGCAAGCGCTCTCCGAGGGTCTGCCAGATCGTCCAGACGGTGATCCGCCACTGGCCCGAGCTCAAGCGCCTCGCGGGCTCGGAACTGCGCCCGTTCCAGTTCCAGATCGGCGAGCGCCGCGTCAGCCGCCTCCGGTAGGCGTGTACCTCTCCCGGCTGCACCTGCGCAACTGGCGGAACTCCGCGGAGCAGGTGCTGGAGCTCCCGCCCGAGGGCGCGGCCATCATCGGCGACAACGGGCAGGGGAAGACCAACCTGCTCGAGGCCATCTATTACCTGGAGATCTTCCGCTCCTTCCGCGGCGCCCCCGACGAGCAGCTGGTGCGCTTCGGCGAGGACGTCTTCCGCGTCGAAGGGACGCTGACCGGGCCGGAGGGCGGCGAGCGCACCCTCGCCGCGGCGTTCGAGCGGCGGCGGCGGAAGAAGAAGGTGACGGTGAACGGCGCGGAGCCCGAGCGGCTGGGCGCCGCGCTCGGTCTCGTTGGTGCCGTGATCTTCTCCCCGGCCGACGTGGAGCTGGTGGCGGGCGGGCCGGGGGAGCGCCGGCGGTTCCTGGACATCGTGCTCTCCCTCGCCGAGCCGGGGTACCTCGCGGCGCTGCAGCGCTACCGCCACGCGCTCTTCCAGCGCAACACGCTGCTGCGCCAGGGGAGCCCGCGCGCGCTGGTGCAGGCCTTCGACGACGCGCTGGTCGCCTCCGGCAGCCGCGTGGTCGCCGCGCGCGCGCGCTGGGTGGCCGAGCGCAGCGCGAGCTTCGCCGAGCACTACGCGCGCGTCGCGGGGGACCAGCCCGGCTTCGTCGCCTTCGTCCCCTCCGTCGACCTGGGCGAGCCCACCCCGCCGGTGGACGAGGTGGCGCGCGCCTTCGCCGCCCAGCTCGAGCGCGTGGCCGAGCGCGAGGCGGCGCGCGGGATGACGCTGGCCGGGCCCCACCGCGACGACCTGCGCTTCACCACCGCCTCGGCCGACGGGCAGCCGCTGGACCTGCGCACCTACGGCTCGGGCGGGCAGCAGCGCACCGCCGCCATCGCGCTGCGGATGGTGGAGGCCGAGACGATCCGCGAGACGCGCGGCCGCGAGAGCGTGATCCTGCTGGACGACGTCTTCGCCGAGCTGGACCCCGGCCGCTCGCGCCGGCTCATCGAATGGATCGATGCGGCGGAGGGCGGCCAGGTCATCCTCACCTCCCCCAAGCCCGGCGACGTGCAGATCCACGGCGGCGCGCTGCCGCAGTGGAGCATGAGGGACGGCGTCGCGAGACCGATGTAAAGAAACGGCATTCTCTCACAGGGGTCACAGGGGTCACGGAGAACCGTCTCCGTGACCCCTGTGACCCCTGTGAGAGAATGCTGTTTTCCTTTGCTAGCCGGGGTCGTCGCTCTCGAGCTCGGGCGGCGGCGTGGGTGGCGGCTGCCCGGGTGGAGCGGCGGGCTGCGCCGGAGCCGGCTGCTCCGGGGAGCGCCGCGGCAGCGGATGCGGCTGCACGCGCGGCCGCCCGTATTCCCACCGCCGCCGCAGATCCACCGTCACCTGCCGCTTCACCCGGAAGAGGTTCCGCACCAGCGGGTCGCGCTGCACCGGCTCGTCGGCCGCGCGCAGGCTGAGCGTGGGCGAGATCTGCCAGTCGATCCCCGCGCCCAGCTTCACCTGCCCGGAGAAGAGGTCCACCAGCTCCAGGGTGCCGTAGACGTTGGAGACGATCTCCTTCCCCACTTCGATGGTGATCGGCCCCAGGAACCCCAGCCCGAACGACGCCGCCCCGGCGCCGGCCGTGCCGGTGGCCGCCCGCGTCCGCACCCGCACGTAGTCCACGAGCTTCGTCCGCACCAGCGCGTTCTCGATCTGCGACGCGAGCAGGTTGGCCAGCGCCTCCTGCAGCACCACGCCGCTCAGCAGCTCCTCCGAGATCGATCCCCCCTGGTCGCTGGTGCGGCCGAAGAGGAGGAGCGAGGCCAGCTCGCTCTGCGACAGCGGCTGGCGGTTGCTGGTGGTGAGCTCCACCCGCGGCTGCTGCATGGTGCCCGCCAGGTGCACCAGCACCGTCACCGGCTGCTCGCTGCTCCCGCCGCGCACCTCGTGCGCCGCGGTGATGTCGAGCGACGGGTTCAGCTCGGGGGTGCCGTAGAAGCGCACCACCCCCTGCACGATGTCGAACTGACGCTTGATCGGCCCGAACACCAGGTTGTAGCTGCCGCGCACCGCGTCGAGCTCGCCGAAGATCAGGTTGGTCTGCGCCGGCCGGTCGATCACCAGGTCGCCCGCGATCTGGATGCGCGCGTCGGGCGACTCCAGCCACACGCTCTGGCCCACGGTCACCCGCAGGTTGCGCGGCACCAGCGCCCCCAGGATGCGCTGCGTCGTGGTGGGCACCGCGATGGTGTCGCCGCCCAGCGCGCCCACGTCGGCGTCCACGATGTCGGCCTCGCGGGTGTCGTTCAGGCTGGGGATGTAGATCGTCCCGTCGGACAGGCGCACGGTCCCCGTGGCGATCACCGCGGGGATGCGCCCC
>DASYJZ010000199.1:0-2082 GCA_035995965.1 Longimicrobium sp.
GATGCCGCCGTAGCGGCCGGTGCCGTGCACGTAGCTCGGCGCCCCGCCGGCCGCGCGCGCGCCCTCCGCCACCACGATGATGCTGAAGCGGCGCCGGGCGGCCTCGCGCTCGGCGATCTTCGCCGCGATCCGCTCCACCGAGAAGGGGATCTCGGGGATGAGGATCACGTCCGCCCCACCCGCCAGCCCGCTCTCGAGCGCGATCCACCCGGTGTGCCGCCCCATCACCTGCACCACCATCACCCGCTGGTGCGCCTCGGCGGTGGAATGCAGGCGCCCGATGGCCTCCGTCGCCACGTCGACGGCGGTCTGGAAGCCGAAGGTCATGTCGGTGACGCCCAGGTCGTTGTCGATCGTCTTCGGCACGCCCACCACGCGCAGCCCCTTGAGGAAGAGGCGGTGCGCGATCTTGAGCGAGCCGTCGCCGCCGATGGCGATCAGGGCGTCGATCCCCAGCGCCTCGAAGCGCTCCATGATCTCGTCCGACGGATCGGTCTGCCCCCAGGTTCCGTCGGACTCCCGCACCTCCAGCCCGAACAGGTTGCCGCGCGAGGTGGTGCCCAGGATGGTGCCGCCCAGGTGCGTGATCCCGCGCACGCGGTCGGCGCAGAGGTGCACGATCCCGGGCTCGCCGTCGACCTCGTCGTGCAGCAGCCCCATGTAGCCGCGCCGGATGCCGAGCACCTGCCACCCGTTCGCCAGCGCGGTGAGGGTCGCGGCGCGGATCACGGCGTTCAGCCCCGGCGCGTCGCCGCCGCCCGTGTTGATCGCGATGCGGCGGATGTCCTCGGTGCGCTCCATCACCCCTACAGCCAGTCGATCGCCGGGCGCGCGGGGGGGCGCGGCGCGGCCGGGCGCTCGCCGCTCGCGTCGGCCGTGGCTCCGTCGCCGCTGCCGCGGTTGGCGATGCGAACCGCCTCCACGCGGGTGACGCGGAACGGGAACCAGTGCCGCGCGCGCTCCGCGTGCACCAGGAGCGGCGCGAGGCTGCCCGGGTGCAGCGTGTAAACGGCCGTGTGCGCGCTCTCCGCCAGCACCTCGACGGGCACGAACAGCTCGCCCAGCTCGCGCTCGGCCAGGTGCCGCAGCTCCTTGGGGGTGGTGAACATCGCGCCCACCAGCTCCGTCAGCGCCTCCGCGCCGTCATCGGCGAAGCGCTCGCCGAGGTCCGCATCGGCCGCGCCGTCCGCTCCGGAATCGACGGAAGGCGCCGCGTGGGTCCACTGGATCGCGCCCGCCGGTCTCCGCACCTCGGTCCCCATACGCTCCTCCCTCGATTGCATCCCGCCGCGTTCGCCGCATTTGGAAGCCATGCTAACAATAATGGAGAAGGACTCCCTTCCGCACAAGCCTCCCCGCGGAGCTCAGCTGCACCCGCAGGCTCTGCGAAATCCCTTGCTAGCGCTGGGTTCTGTCGTCCACTGCGCGCGCCTGGGCAGTGGAACCGGTTACATCCAGGCGGCTCGCTTTCCTAACCATCCAGGCAAGATTTCATCGCAATTGTTAGCTTCGCTTGCTATAGTGAGAGTCCGCGGCCGCGGCGCCCTCTCCCTGCGCCTTAGAGCGCAATCCCTCTCCCGTACCGGGAGAGGGTGGGTGGCGTCAGCGCTGATGCACCCTGCGCGCGGTGTTGCGAAAGCGGGCCGTAGCGACGCCGGCGCGGAATGGCGCAGAGGCTGGGGAATTCAGCCACTGCCGGTACGGGAGAGCGGCGAGCCAGCGAGCCGGAGTCGACTCTGAGCATGAGCCAACTCCCATGATCACATGATCGCTCCAACTACGGACGGGTGCGCATGACCGACTCACGCATCGGAGCAGGCGAAGACATCCGCGTCGGCCTGATCGGCTACGGCCTCGCGGGTTCCGCCTTCCACGCTCCGCTGATCGCCACCACCCCGGGGATGACGCTGGCCGCGGTGGTCACCTCGAACGCCGAGCGCGCCCGGCAGGCCCGCGACGCGCATCCGGGCGTGGCCGTGGTCGACTCCGCCGAGCGGCTGTGGGAGCGCGCCGGGGAGCTCGACCTGGTCGTGATCGCATCGCCGAACCGCACCCACGTCCCGCTCGCGCTGGCGGCCCTCG
>DASYJZ010000200.1:0-2505 GCA_035995965.1 Longimicrobium sp.
CCGCGCCTGTTTCTCGGCCTTGCGCTTGGCTTTCGGGGATGCGGGTGCCCGGCGGGCGGGCTGCGGGTCGGTGAGCCGCTCCTCCAGCAGGCCGAGCGCCACCTGCACGTCTTCCCAGTCGCCCGCCACCGCGAGGTCCACGGCGCCGGCCGCGAACGCCGCCTCCATCAGCGGCGCGGCGGCGACCTCCCCCAGCTCGGCCAGGTTCGCGATCAGGAAGCCGTTCAGCACGCGGTCCTGGTGCGGCCAGTCCTGGAGCTGCTGGACGAGCACGGCGGCCGCTTCGTCGCGACGGTCGGGGTACTCGTGCCCCACCTCGGCCAGGATGCGTCCGGCGGCGATGCGCAGCCGCCAGTCGCGCGCCTCGTCGAAGAGCCAGAGCGTCGCGCCCGGGAGCGCCGGCGCCCCGATCATCCCCAGGACGATGGGGATCTCGTCGTACACGGCGTCGTCTTCCCACGCCCGCTCCAGCAGCCCGAGGAGCGGCGCCACGGCGGCGGGGGCCTCGAGCTGTCCGAGCGCGCGCCAGGCGTGCAGCGGCGCCCAGCTCGCGGCCTCCTTCTCCTCCGCGGCCAGCAGCGCGGCGTCGGTGGCCATGCGCACCAGCTCCGGAACGTGCCTGGCGGAGAGCCCCAGGTGGCGGTAGTCCGGCCAGACCCGGCGGCTCGCCGGCTCCGCCCCCAGCGTCAGCAGCCGGTCGACGGGGGGATGGTAGGAGGAGGTCAATGAAGTCGTGGAAGGCAGTTGGGAGGAAGCGGCCGGGGTCACAAGGGCAGCCTCACCACCGCGGTGACGTGCGACGGCTGGACGATCATTTCCAGCGGCGGGTTGCCGTTCTCGGCCAGGGCGCGGCGCGCGATCGCCAGGCCCGCGCCGAAGCGCTGCACGAAGCCGAGAACCCTCAACGCCTCCGCCAGGTTGGGGTTGCGGTAGTCCGCCACGCCGGGGTCGCCGAAGTTCTCGGCTGTCACTGTCCCGAACGGCCCGCCCGGGCTCGTGATCTCGATCCGGTCGTCGTACCAGTACACCCGCACCGGGGCATGCGTCGCCTCGTAGGTCCGGTGCATCACCGCGTTGCGCACGAGCTGCTGCAGCGCGGGGAGTGGATAGTCCGAGCGGCGCTCCTCCTTCGGCCCCCCCGTGATGTCGACCGAGGTGCGGTTGTGCGCCTGCAGCTTGTGGTCGATCCCTTTCAGCAGCTCGGACACCGGCCCGTCCACCGCCAGCTCGTCGACCACCGGATCGGCGAGCTCCCGCCCCGCGATGCGGAGGAACTGGATGTATGCGCCGGGAAGGAAGTCGCGCGGCGCCTTTCCGAGCACGAGCACCCCGAGCACGGTGGGGACGGGCGCATCCGCCGACGCGACCATCTTGGTGACGGCCAGCCGCTGCTCCAGGGTGCGGTCGTTCGCCTCCAGCACGTCGGGCGCGAACGCCCCGGGAAGGTAGTCGTTCTCGAAGCGGACGCAGTCGAGGTCGCCGAGCGTGGCAAACCGCAGCGGAAGCACGTCGAACGAGCTGTCATCCGACCGTGAGTCCGAACCCACTTTGAACTCAGCGAGCACCTCGAGCTCCGCATCCGTGTAGTTCGTCATCCTCGTAGGCGGCTGGGCTCGTGGTACCGTTCAGGCAGAGGCCGATAAAGCTATCCCGCGCGCGTCGCCGCGTACAATAGCCGTCTGTCGTGCCCGCGTGTTCGCTTCTTGCGTGGCGAGCGGTCCCCTGCGGGCGGAAGGGCCCGGCGTACCGCAAATGTGGAAGCAGGAGGAGATGATGGACAGCGCGACGCCACCCTCGGGAGCGGAGCTGATCGCCGAGCTGAACGACCTGCTGGCGCTGGACCACGACGCGATCGAGGCGTATTCGCTCGCGATCGGACGCGTGAGCCGGGCGGAGTACCGCGAGGCGCTGGCGGGCTTCCGCGGCGATCACCGGCGGCACGTGGACGAGCTCACGCAGCTGATCCGCGCGCGCGGCGGGGTGCCGGTGCAGCTCCCGCACATCCCCACCGGCTTCTTCAAGGCCGCCATCCAGGCGCTCGGCACGCTGGGCGACGACCGCGCCGTGCTGATGGCGTGGAAGACCAACGAAGGGCAGGTGCGCGACAAGTACCGCCGCTACGCGGGCCGCGTGCACGACCCGGCCACGGGCGCCATCGTCACCCGCGCCGCGGACGACGAGGAGCGCCACTACGCGTGGGGAGAGCAGACGCTGGCGCAGCTCGGCGTGCGCGAGGGCACGCTCACCCACACCGCGCAGGAGACGGTGGAGAAGGTGCAGGGGCGCGTGGCCGACGTGGTGGAGGGCGCCGTCCAGGCGGTGAGCGGCGTGGTGGACCGCCTGCGCTCCGGCGGAAACAAGTAGGAGCACGCCTGGGCAAAGCAAAGCGCCTCCGCACCGGTGACCGGTGCGGAGGCGCTTCGTTTGTGCATAGCGGGGGCGGGATTCGAACCCGCGACCTTCGGGTTATGAGCCCGACGAGCTACCAGGCTGCTCCACCCCGCG
>DASYJZ010000201.1:0-7042 GCA_035995965.1 Longimicrobium sp.
CTGGAGGTGATGGAGGACGTCTGGTCCACCCCCTGCCCCGCCCCGGTCGGCGAGCTCGCCCCGCGCGAGCGGCCCGTGACGAAGGCGAACCGGACGATGCTGGCGCGCGCCGTGGACGAGGCGGTGGAGCTCGTCGCCGCGCGGATGCCGCCCATCCTCTGGGGCGGCGAGGAGATCGACCGCCTCGGCCTCCACGCGGAGTTCGCCCGGCTGGTCGACGCGACCGGCATGCCCTTCTGCACCACCATCGGCGGAAAGTCGATCCTCTCCGAGAACCACCCGCGCTTCCACGGCGTCTACAACGGCAAGGCCAGCAACCCCGCCGTGCGGCGGATCTTCAAGGAGGTGGCGCACTGCCGCATCGGCCTGGGCGCGTGGACCACCTCCAAGAACCTGGGCGGCGACATGGCGCTGGGGGAGGACTGGATCGTCGCGGCGCACCAGGGGGTGAGCGTGGGCTCGCACTACTTCCCCGACGTGCGCCTGGGGATGTTCGTCGACGCGCTGCGCGCGGAGCTCGTCGAGCGCTGGGGCGAGGGCGGGTTGGCGGCGGACTACTACGCCGCGCCCGCACCGCTCGCGGACACGGCCGCGTCCGACGCCGAGCCGCCGCCGGCCAGCCGCGCCGAGTTCCTCCGCTCGCTGACGGAGACCGAGGCGCCGGCGGTGACGCTCGACTACGACGGCTTCTTCGAGCGGATCGGCGCCTTCCTCTGCGACGCGGAGCGCGGCCACGGGACGGATGCGACCACGCCGTACGTGGTCGTGTCCGACGCGGGGTTCGCGCTGCTGGGCTCGCAGGACGTGCGCATGCCGGAGCGGCGCTCGTACTTCGCGCAGAACGCGTGGCTGGCGATCGGCTGGTCGATGGGCGCGGTGTCGGGGATCAAGTGCGCGCTCCCGGACCGGCGCCCGCTGGTGTTCGTGGGCGACGGCAGCTTCCAGGAGACGGTGCAGGAGCTCTCCACGCACGCCCGGCTGCGGCAGGACAGCGTGGTCTTCGTGCTGAACAACGAGGACTTCTACGGCATCGAGCAGATGCTGGTGCACCCCTGCTACTACGCCGGCCGCGACGAGGATGAAGGCTTCTACAACGTCCTCCACCCCTGGAGCTACGCCCGCCTCGCCGAGGTCTTCGCCACGCCGACGACGCCGATCGCTGGCTTCGCCGTCGCCACCCACGGCGAGCTGGACGAGGTGCTGCGCGTGATCGCGGACGAGGGCAACCCTGCCAACCGCGGCCCCATCCTCGTCCAGGTGCGCCTGCCGCGGAAGAGCTACCCCCGCGCCATCGGCTACGCCGTGAAGGGCTGCGGGTGATCTGAACGTCGTTCGTAGTCGTCGAAGATGAGAAATCGGTGAGCGCGCTCGGATGGCGCTAACGCGGACGGGGAGTCCGCTGTCTCCCGGTCAGGTAAATGCGGTACGCTTCAGCGAACCCACCAGCACGGGAGATGCTCATGAGACGCTCGGCCTTCCTGCCCCTCCTCGGGCTCGCCCTCTGCGCGGCGCCCGCCACGGCGCAGGGCCCCGGCCCGATGCCGGGCGGCCCCGGCCCTGACCCGGCGGGGATGCTGCTCGCCGCCACCGGCCCGCTGCACCTCACCGACGCGCAGGTGGTGCGGCTCGCGGCGATCGCCCGGCGCGCCGAGGAGCGCCACGCGGCGATGCGCACCAGCATGGAGGCGGCGCACGCCGCCGCCGCCGCGCGCCAGGCGCCGCCCGACGCGGAGATGGCGCGCATGCACCAGGCGATGGAGCGGATGCACGAGCAGGCCCGCGCCGACCTGCGCGACGCGCTGGCGGTGCTGACGCCCGACCAGCAGGCGACGGCGTTCGAGATGGTTGCGATGCACCCTGCCCGCGGCCCCGAGGGCGGACCGGGAGAGGGACACCACCGCATGGGCCCGGGCGGACACGGCGGGCCGGGTGGGGCGGACATGATGCGCCACCCCGGAGGCCCGCCGCCCCCGCGCGACGGCGCCGCCCCGCCGGCGGACCATCCCGACGCACGGTAGTCTCGACGGCGATGCGCGGAAGATCGAAGCCCCGGACGATGAATCGTCCGGGGCTCGTTTTCTTCAGTTCACCGGGGCCGCTGCCTCGGGAGCCGCATGCTTGTCCCGCGCCGCCGCTCCGTCGCGCTCGCCGCGCCGGCGGGACTGGCGCGTGTACTCGTCCTCGAAGTAGGTCGTGAAGAACGCCCACCAGCTCTGCGAGGACTTGCCGTCCAGCGCGCGCTGGTACGCGACGTCGTAGGCCACCTTGTTTCCGCTCATCGTTCCCTCCCGGGGCTCAGGTGTACGTCCAGCGGACATGTCAAGGTAACACGATGGCGCCATCGCCGCTTGCGCGAGGCACACACCCGTTTCCCTCGCCTGCCGGCGGAGAGGCCTCTCGCACGGGGGGAGTTGGGTTTTGGCGCGCGATGTGTTAGATTGATCATCTCTCCCGCTCTGCGCGGGGGCAGGTGACGCGGAATTGTTCGGAAGGCCCCGGCACCGGCGCCGGGTCCTTCCTCATTGTTGCCTCTACGGAAGGATGGCCCGTGGTCGAGATCCAGCTCGCAGAAACCGACCGCCTGGATTGGGCGCTGAAGCAGTTCCGGCGTCGGATGCTGCGGTCGGGGATGTTCAGGGACATGCGTCGCAAGCGCTTCTACGAGAAGCCGAGCGAGGCCAAGAAGGCGAAGGCCAAGGCCGCCGAGCGCCGCCGGCACAAGGACCGGAAGCGCGCCGCCCGCCGCTTCGACTTCTAGCCCGCGCCGCCCGCCCCTCCACGGGGAAGGGCCGAACGCAGCACGGGGACCGCGCTCCAGCGAGCGGTCCCCGTGCTGCTTCGTGTTCCTGCGGGTGCGGTGAGCCCTTCAGGCTACCAGCGGTCGCCGCCGCCACCCCCACGGCCGCCGCCACCACCGCCGTAGCCGCCGCCACCGCCCCCACGCCCGCCACCGCCGCCGTAGCCGCCGCCACCACCCCCACGGCTGCCGCCACCACCGCCGCCGCCGTAGCCGCCGCCCCCGCCCTCACTGCCGCCCGCGGGCGCGTCGAGCCGGTTGACGTTCTCGGCGGCAGGCCCCTTCTGCCCCTGGACCACGTCGAACTCCACGCGCTCGCCCTCGTTCAGGGTGCGGAACCCGCCGCCCTGGATGGCGCTGTGGTGCACGAACACGTCCTTCTCACCGTTCTCACGGGTGATGAAGCCGAAGCCCTTCTCCGAGTTGAACCACTTCACCGTCCCCGTTTCCCTCGCCATTGGTCCCCTGCCGTCTGGGTGTTGTTGAAGACAGACCACGAACGATCCCACCGCAAATTATCCCACTGCGGCTTGCGTGCCAAGAACTTCAGCAGACGATTGCGCCCCGTTCGCATCTGCGCCAGCCGCATACCACCGCCCCGAACCGTCCGCGGCGGCGCGGGTGCGTCCGTATCCGCTTTCGCGCCAATGCGTTCGCCCCGCCGCGACGAGGCGGGGAGTCGGGCGAATGAATTCGCTGCAACGACTACACGAAGTCCGCCTTCGCGGACTACCACCCTCCGTGATGGCCGGAGCGAATCGGCGCGCCATGGACTCCCGATCCAGCCGAGGTTCGCCGACTCGGACGCAGGTGAGGCCGTCGCGTGGCCCCACGGCCGCGGCGGCACTGCAGGTGGAAGTCCGCGAAGGCGCCGCCGCGGGGCCGGTGCGCCCCCGGCGGCCTGCATCTTGAATCGAACCGGGTCTCGTGAGCGGGCGAGGCCCGCAGGTGCGAGACCCCAGCCGGACCGACCGTGACGCCATTGAACCACCCCGTCCGCCGCGTGGCGCGGCGGGCGCTCGGCAACCGCCGCACCACCCTGCACCCCGACCGCTCCCCCGGCCGCCGGTCCACCGACCGCGAGCCGGTGCAAGGCTGGATCCCGCCCACGCTCATCGCGCTGGGAGTGGCGCTGATCGACTGGACCACCAAGCTCCTCGTCGCCCTCACCATCCCGATGGACGACCTGCGCGAGGTGATCCCCGGGCGGCTGGCGTTCTGGCACGTGCGCAACCCGGCGATGGTGCTGGGGCTGTGGCAGAACTTTCCGCTGGCCACGCGCAAGGTGATCGCGGTGGTGGCGGCGGTGCTCGGCGCGGTGGTGCTGCTGCAGATCATCGGGCGCGGGCACCGCTTCCCGCGCAGCCACCGGGGGTGGGCGTGGCTCTTCGTGGGGCTGGTGCTGGGCGGGATGCTGGGGAACCTGGGGGAGCGGGTGGTGCACTGGGGGGTGACGGACTTCATCTCCTTCCGCTGGGGCGACTACTGGCTGCCGCCGGGGAACCTGGCCGACCTGGCGCTCTTCCTGTCGATGCCGCTGTGCATCCCGGTGGTCCTCTTCGAGTTCTGGGGCCGGTCGCGGAGGGCGCCGGGGCCGGCCGCGGAGCCCGCGGCGGGCGCGGGGTGAGGCTCCCCACGTAGGCCAGGCTGAAAAACAATGGGCCTCGCACGGGGTCAATGGAGTCAACGGTGAACATCAACCCCGTTGACCCCGTTGACCCCGTGTGAGACCAGGCAGTTTCGCTTGCACACGCGACGCACTCGCCTCGGCTGGCGGTGTACCGCTACGCGCGGCATGTTGTCGCCCGTTCTGTAGGGTTTCTCTGGAGAAGCGAGCGAGCGGGTCGATGGTCGAGGAACGGAAGCGCGAGCGGCTGCGCGGGGTGCTGCGCGAGTGCGGCTCGGTGGTGATCGGCTACAGCGGCGGCGTGGACTCGGTGTTCCTCGCCACCGTCGCCGTGCAGGTGCTGGGGCCCGCCAACGTGCTGGCCGTCACCGGCAAGAGCGACAGCATGGCGAGCTGGATGGAAGACACCGCGCGCGAGGTGGCCGAGGGCTTCGGCATTCCCTGGCTGGAGGTGGAGACGCGGGAGATGGAGGACCCCCGCTACGCCGCCAACCCGAGCAACCGCTGCTACTTCTGCAAGAGCGAGCTGTGGACGCGCTTGTCGGATGTCGCGCAGGAGCGCGGGCTGCGCACGGTGCTCGACGGATCCAACGCCGACGACGTGGGCGACCACCGCCCCGGCGCCGTCGCGGCCACGGAGAACGCCGTGCGCTCGCCGTTGCTGGAGGCCGGCCTCACCAAGGCCGAGATCCGCGCCTGGTCGCACGAGCTGGGGCTCCCCACCTGGGACCAGCCGGCCGCGCCCTGCCTGGCCTCGCGGCTCCCGTATGGCATCGCCGTCACCCCGGAGCGGCTGAAGCAGGTGGAGCGCGCCGAGCTGGCGCTGCGCGGCCTCGGCTTCCGCGACTTCCGCGTGCGGCACCACGGCGAGGTCGCGCGGCTGGAGGTGCATCCCTCCGAGATCGCGCGCGTGGCAGAGCACCGCGCCGCGCTCCTCTCCGCGGTGCGCGACGCGGGATTCCGGCGGGTGCTGGTGGACCTGCAGGGCTACCGCCGCGGCGCGCTGAACGAGGGGCTCGTCTCCGCCCAGCTCGTGCAGCTCGGGAGCGCCGCGTGAGCGCCGACGCGCGGATCGCCGCGGCCGAGCGCGCGCTGGCGGAGCACGGCCTCTACGGCGCGGCGGTCGAGGTCGAAGGCCACGAGCGCGAGATCGCCGCCCTCCGCGTCCCCGAAGCCGAGTGGGGGCGCATGCTCGGGCCCGACGGCGTCCGCCTGGCAGACGTGGTGAAGGCGGCGGGGTTCCGCTACGTCGCGCTGGACCTCGCCACAGATTCGGAGAATTGAGCCCGCGCGTGGACGGCATCTACCTCGACTACGCGGCGACCTCCGCCCTGCGTCCAGAGGCGGTGGTCGAGGCCGTCGACCACTATCTGCGCGACATCGGGGCGACGCCGGGGCGGTCGGGGCACCGGCTGGCGCTCGACGCGGGGCGGGTAGCGCTGCGCTGCCGGCGCGCGCTGGCCCGCCTCTTCGGCGCCACCGGAGATCCGGGCCGCATCGCCTTCTTCCCCAACGCCACGTACGCGCTCAACGCTGCCCTCGCAGGCCTCCTGCGGCCGGGCGACCGCATGGTGCGCACCGCCTACGACCACAACGCCGTCCGCCGTCCCGTCGCCCTGCTCGCGCAGCGCGGGGTGGAGGAGACGGTGATCGCCGGGGAAGCGGACGGGTCCATCGACCTGGACGAGCTGGAGCGCGCCCTCGCGGGTGCCCGCCTGCTCGCGCTTCCGCACGCCAACAACGTGCTCGGCACCGCGCTCCCCGTGGCCGAGATGGCGCGCCGCGCGCATGCCGCCGGCGCGCTGGTGCTGGTGGACGCCGCGCAGTCCGCCGGCCACCTGCCGCTCGACGTGGAGGCGATGGGGATCGACCTGCTGGCCTTCACCGGCCACAAGGGGCTGCTCGGGCCGCAGGGCACGGGCGGACTCTACGTCCGTCCCGGCCTGGAGATCGACCCGACGTGGGCCGGCGGAACCGGCGGCGACTCGATGCCGCTGGAGATGCCGGAGGCCATGCCGGACCGCCTGGAGGCGGGGACGCTTAACGGGCCCGGGATCGCCGGGCTGCTCGCGGGCGTCGAGTGGCTGGCGGAGCGCGGCGTCGCCGACGCGCACGCGCGAGAGACGGCGCTCAAGCTGCGGCTGCGGGACCGCCTCGGGGCCATCGACCGTGTGCACGTCCACTCCCCCGCGGCGCCCGACGGGGTGGGGATCGTCACGGTGACGGCGGATGGGATCACCCCCGCGGAGCTGGCGGCGCGGCTGGACCGGGAGCATGGGGTGATGACGCGCGCCGGGCTGCACTGCGCGCCGGAGTCGCACCGGCTGCTGGGGACGGCGGCCGCGGGCGCGGTGCGCTTCTCCGTGGGCTGGGCGACGACGGAGGCGGAGGTGGACGCCGCGGCGGATGCGGTGGCGTCCATCCTGGAGGACGCTCGCGAAACAACGGGCGCCGGGCGGGGGTAGCTAGAGCGGGGCCAGATCGGCTCTCGCGAACAGGATCGATTCGGACACGCGACACGAACGTGGGGCTCATGCGCAACCTGCTGGCGCTGATCGGGCTGGCCGCACTCCTCTTCGCGGGATGGACCTACCGCGACAAGATCCCCTGGCGCTGGA
>DASYJZ010000202.1:0-9702 GCA_035995965.1 Longimicrobium sp.
CGGCTCTGCGCGAGACCAATCTGTTGGCGGATTCGGATCAGACCCCGGTCCGCCGCCTCTCACCCCGGGTCTTCGCGTGGTGGAAGCGCCGCGCCGCCTCGATGGTGTTGCGCAGCAGCATGGCGATGGTCATCGGCCCCACGCCGCCGGGGACGGGGGTGATGTGGCTCGCCACCTGGGACACGGCGTCGAAGTCCACGTCCCCCTGGATCACGTACCCCTTCGCGTGCGCGGCGTCGGGGACGCGGGTGGTGCCCACGTCGAACACCGCGGCGCCGGGCTTCACCATCTCCGCCGTGATCAGCCCCGGCTTGCCCACGGCGACCACCAGGATGTCGGCCATGCGCGTGTGGCTCGCCAGGTCCACGGTGTGGCGGTGGGTGAGCGTGACCGTGGCGTTGGGGCCGGGCGCCATCAGCAGCGAGGCGAGGGGCTTGGAGACGATCAGGCTGCGCCCCACGATCACCGCGTGCTTCCCGTGCGTCTCGACGCGCTCGTGGCGCAGCAGCTCCATGATCCCCGCCGGCGTGGCGGGAACGAAGCCGCGCGGGTCGCCCACGAAGGCGCGCCCCACGTTCAGCGGGTGGAAGCCGTCCACGTCCTTGGAGGGGTGCACCCGTTCCAGCACGGCCTTGGGATGGATGTGCGGCGGGAGTGGGAGCTGCACCAGCACGCCGTGGATCCCGGGGTCGGCGTTCAGCCCGTCGATGGCCCCGAAGAGCTCGTCCTGGGTGACGGTGCCGGGGAACTGGAGGAGGCGGTCGTGCATCCCCGCCTCGTGGCACGCGCGCGTCTTGCTGGCCACGTAGACCTCGCTGGCGGGGTCGCTTCCCACCAGGATCACGGCCAGGCCGGGGACGGTGCCCTCGGCCGCGAGCTGCGCCGCCTCGGCCGCCGCCTGCGCCCGGATCTCGCGGCCCACCGCCGCCCCGTCCACGATCTTCGCGGTCATCCGTGCTTCTTCCCGAACTTCTCGGTGAGGAGCCGCTCCAGCCCCACGCTCACCCGCTCGATCGACTTCGACAGCCCCGTCGCCGGGTCGATCTCCACCACCGCGCCCTGGAGATGGAGGTCGTCGTCCGCCGGCTGCATCCGCTCGCCGCGCGTCATGGTGAGCTGCCGCTCCACGGAGATCTCCCACTTCATCCCGATGATCCCCCCCAGCCCGCCCGTCATCCCCAGGTCGGTGAGGTACGCGGTGCCCTTCGGCAGCCGCTTCTCGTCCGCGGTCTGCACGTGCGTGTGCGTGCCGACCACGGCGGCGACGCGGCCATCGAGCCAGCGGCCGAACGCCTGCTTCTCGCTGGTGGCCTCGGCGTGGAACTCGACCACGATCGCGTGCGGCGGCTCGTCGCGCGCGGCGAGCTCCGCCAGCAGGCGGTCCACCTCGCGGAACGGGTCGTCGATCGGCGTCATGAAGGTGCGCCCCTGCAGGTTGAGCACCGCCAGCCGCACGTCGCCGACGGGGACGACGACCGAGCCGTGGCCGGGGTTCATCGGCGGATAGTTGGCGGGGCGCAGCAGGCGGGGCTCGCTGTCGAGCGTGGGGAGGATCTCCTTCTTGTCCCAGACGTGGTTGCCGGTGGTGATGGCGGCCACGCCCAGCTCGAGGAGCTCCTTGACGATCTCGGGCGTGATGCCGAAGCCGCCCGCGGAGTTCTCGCCGTTGACGATCACCGCGTCTGCGCGCACGTCTGCGCGCACCAGCGGCAGGAGCTGCCCCAGCACGCGCCTCCCCGGCGAGCCGATCACGTCGGCCACGAACAGTACCCTCACCGCAACGCCCTCCTCATCCCCGTCAAACGGCAAATCTCACGCAGAGCCGCAGAGCCGCGGAGAAATTTCCCATCGGTTTCTCTGCGGCTCTGCGGCTCTGCGTGAGGCCATTCTTTTGATGTTGCGGGTCACCGCGCGAAATCGACCGCGCGGGTCTCGCGGATCACGACGACCTTGATCTGCCCCGGGTACTGCAGCTCGGCCTCGATGCGCCGCGCCGTCTCTTCGCTGAGGCGCGCCATCTCCTCGTCGCTCACCTGCTCGGGGATCACCATCATGCGCAGCTCGCGGCCGGCCTGGATGGCGAAGCAGCGCTCCACGCCGGGGAAGGAGGTCGCGATCTCCTCCAGCTTCTCCAGCCGCTTCACGTAGGTCTCGAACATCTCGCGCCGCGCGCCGGGGCGAGAGCCGCTGATGGCGTCGCCGGCGGTCACCAGCCAGCTCTCGGGGTAGAGGTGCGGCTCCTCGTCGTGGTGCGCCTTGATGGCGTTCAGCACCTGCGGCGGCTCGCCGTACTTCTTGGCCAGGTTCCACCCCAGCTCCACGTGGGTCCCCTCGTGCTCGTGGGTCATCCCCTTCCCCACGTCGTGCAGCAGCCCCATGCGCTTGGCCAGGGTGGCGTCGAAGCCCATCTCGCCCGCCATGTTCCCGGCCAGGATCGCCACCTCCTTGGAGTGCATGAGCTGGTTCTGCCCGTAGCTGGTGCGGAACTTCAGCCGCCCCAGCACCTTCACCACCTCGGGGTGCACCCCGTGGATGCCGAGCTCGTAGAGGATCTGCTCGGCGGCCTCGCGCATGGAGTTCTCCACCTCCTTGCGGCTCTTGGCCACCACCTCGTCGATCCGCCCCGGGTGGATGCGCCCGTCGGCCACCAGCTTCTCCAGCGCCAGGCGCGCCGTCTCACGGCGGATCGGGTCGAAGCCGGAGAGCACCACCGCCTCGGGAGTGTCGTCGATGATCACGTCGATCCCCGTGGCCTGCTCGAAGGCGCGGATGTTCCGCCCCTCGCGGCCGATGATGCGCCCCTTCATCTCGTCCGACGGGAGCGACACCACGGAGACGGTGGTCTCGGCGGTGTGGTCGGCGGCGATGCGCTGGATGGCGAGGGAGATGATCTTCTTGGCCTCGCGGTCGGCGTCGCGGCGCGCCTCCTCCTTCACCTCGCGGATGCGCTGCGCGGCGTCGGCGCGGGCGACCTCTTCCATGTCGTGCATGAGCTGCCGGCGCGCCTCGTCGGCGCTGAGGCCGGCGAGCGACTCCAGCCGGTGCTGCACCTCGGCGAAGCGCGCGCCCAGCTCCTGGTCCCGCGCCTCCACCGCCTTCTCTCGCCGCACCAATCCGTCGGCGCGCTGGTCCTGCTGCTGCTGCTTCTCGTCGAGCAGGTTCACCTTGCGGTCGAGCGACTCCTCGCGCTCCTGCAGGCGCCGCTCGAAGCGCTCGATGTCTTCGCGGCGGCGGCTCTCCTCGCGCTCCCACTCCTCGCGGGCGCGGATGGCCTCCTCGCGCCCCTTGAGCACCTCGGCCTTGCGCAGCCGCCCGGCCTCTTCCTCGGCGCCGGAGCGGATCCCCTCGGCCACGTGCTCGGCCGAGGCGCGCGCCTTCCGGAGCCGCGCCTCTACTGCGGCGCGGCCTGCGACGAAGCCGACGATCGCGCCCACGAGGGCCGCGACCACGGCGATCAGGATCGTGTTCATGATCGATTTATTTCTCGGCGCGGGCGAAAACCCGCGGCGGGGGCAAAACAAAGCGGTGGCAGGCCAAGGGTCCACTGCCACCGCACCGGTGCGCTGAACGCGCGCGCGGCAGTCGGCCGCACCTGGGAAGATACCTTCGGACGTGCTTTGAACGCAACCCATTACGAACAGCAGTCTCGAATGCTGTCGTCCGTTACTCGTCCGGCGGCGGCAGGTTGAGCTCGGGCTCGTCGTCGGAGAAGAGGCTCGGGGCCGCGTCGCGCTTCTCTTCGGCCGGCGCGGAGGCCCAGGCCGGGTGCGGCTCGCTGGGCCGCGAAGGCGCGGCGGGGGTAGATGCCTGCGGTGGGAGCGGCGGCGGGGTGGCGGCGTCCGGGAGCGGCGGCGGGGTGTCAGTCGCGGGCAACGGAGGCGGGGCCGCGGCGGGCCGGCGGACGGAGCGCTTCTCGGCGCTGGCGGCCTCGGCGGCTTCGAGCACGTCGGCGAGCTCGGCGGTGCGGCGCTCGGCCTCTTCGCGCAGGCGCCGGATCTCGTCGCGGGCGTGGAAGAGCTCGTCGGTGATGGAGAGCGCGGCCAGCGTGGCGGCGCGGAAGGGCTCCAGCGTCTGGAAGCCCGGGAGCGCGCGGATGGTCGCGTCCACGTGCGACGCGACGCGGCGGGTGTACTCGGGCGGCACGTCGCTGCGCAGCACGTGCTTCTCGCCGGCGATCTCGACGGCCACGGTGTGGCGCGGCGGCGGCGGGCGGCGCGACGGGCGGCTCATCGGCGCGTCTCCAGCAGCGCCAGCTTCGCCAGCAGGCTGGTGATGCGCTTGCGCGCCTCGGCCGTGCGCGAGACCAGCACCGCGTTCTCCGCACGCAGCCGGCGCAGCTCGTCACCCGCCTCGGCGGAGGGGAGCGGGCCCAGCGTGGTCAGCGCCTCCAGTTCCTGGCGCAGCCGCGCGACCTCGGCCTCGGCCTCGCGGGCGCGACGCCGCCACCCTTCGAGGGCAGAGGCAGCCGCGCGCGCGGCGCGCTCCAGGCGCTCCCAGCCGGGGGCCGGGTCGGGTCCTTCGTCGTCAGCGGCGGCGTACACCGTGCCGCTCCTCCAGCGCCGCCAGCACGCGGTCCACGCCCACGTCCACCTCCGGGTCCGTCAGCGTACGCTCCGCCCCGCGGAAGCGCAGCCGCCAGGCGAGGCTCCGCGTCCCCTCCGGGAGCCCCTTCCCCTCGTACAGGTCGAAGGGGAACACCGCCTCCAGCAGCGGCCCGGCCGTCGCGCGGATGGTCTCCTCCAGCTCCGCCGCCGTCACCGCGAAGGGCACCTGCAGCGCCAGGTCGCGCTCGCTCCCGGGGAAGGCCGGGAGCGGCTGGTGCCGCGCCGAGCGCCGTCCCGCGGCCGCGGGGAGCGCCGCCTCCAGCAGCAGCACCGGCGCGGCCCACGCGGGCGCATCCACCGTGCCCTCCGCCGCCTGCCACCCGCGCCCGACCCCGGCGTCGCCCGCCACCAGGTGCAGCCCCGGCGCGCCGTCCACCTCGCCCGCGACCACCCGGCCGTCCTCGTATTCGTCCGCCAGCTCCTCCAGCAGCGCCTTGAGGTCGTAGACGTCGAACGTCCCCGCCGACCCGCTCCAGTGCGCCGGCGCCCGCGCGCCGCTGAACGCCGCCGCGATCCGGCGCTGCTCCGTCGCGAGGCCGTCCGCAGGGGTGGAGAAGGCGGTGCCGATCTCGAACAGCCGCACGTCCCGAACGCCGTGCGCGAAGTTGTGCTCCACGCGCCGCACCAGCGACCCGGTGAGCGTGGTGCGGAGGTACGCCTCTTCCTGCGACAGCGGGTTCAGCAGCCGTACCGCGCCGGCCGTCTCCGGTGCGAAGGCAAGCGTGCGCGCCTCCAGGAAGCCCCAGCGCACCAGCACGGCGCGCAGCCGCCGCTCCACCGCCACCGCCGGGTCCTCCGGCACGGCGGAGGGGCGGAAGGGGAGCAGCGTGTCGGGGAAGGTGCCGTAGCCGCGGCGCCGCGCGATCTCCTCGATCACGTCGATCTCGGTGCGTACGTCGTAGCGGTAGCCGGGGACGATCACGCGCACCGGCTGCGACTTCTTCACCTCGAACCCCAGCGGCTCCAGCAGCCGCTTGATCTCCTCCGCCTCCACCGGCGTCCCCAGCACGCGGCCGACGCGCTCCGGCCGTACCGCGACCACGGGCCGGTCGAACGGCTTCGGGTCGACGTCGATGGCCGCGTCGACCCTGCCGCCGGCGACGGCGACGATCAGCTCCACCGCGCGGTGCAGCGCCTCCGGCTGGCCCTCGGGGTCGACGCCGCGCTCGAAGCGGTGGCTGGCGTCGGTCGCGAGCCCCAGCCGCCGCGCGGTCTTCCGCACCGTGCCGGGGTCGAAGAGGGCGCACTCCAGGAAGAGGTCGGTGGTCGCGTCCGTCACCTCGCTGTTCTCGCCGCCCATCACCCCACCGAGGGCGACGGGCCGGCGCGCGTCCGCGATCACCACGTCGCTCTCCAGCAGCGCGCGCTCCACGCCGTCCAGGGTGCGCAGCGTCTCGCCCGCGGCGGCGCGGCGGATGACGACCTCGCTGCCCTCCAGCCTGGAGAGGTCGAAGGCGTGCAGCGGCTGGCCGAGCTCCTGGAGCACGTAGTTGGTCGCGTCGACCACGTTGTTGATGGGGCGCTGCCCGACCGCCCTGAGCCGCGTCGCCAGCCACTCGGGAGAGGGGCCGATCCTTACGCCGCGCACGATGGCGCCCATATAGCGCGGACATCCGTCCACGTCCTCGATCTCCACGTGGATGGGGCCGCACTCGCCCTCGCGCCGTGCGGACTTGCAGGGGAAGCGCACCGTCGCACCGCCGGGGAAGGGCGGCAGATCGATGCCGTCCACGCCGCCGGGCGCCAGCTCGCGCGCGATCCCCACGTGCGACAGGAGCTCGCCGCGGTTGGGGGTCACGTCGACGACGAGCCGCCAGTCGTCCAGCCCCAGCGCCTCGCGGAAGCGCGTCCCCGGCCGGTAGTCGCCGGCGAGGGTCATCAGCCCGGCGTGGTCGCGCCCCAGCCCCAGCTCGCGCGCCGAGCAGAGCATCCCCTCACTCGCCTCGCCGCGCAGCTTCGCCTCCCTGATCTCCACCCCGCCGGGGAGGGTCGCGCCGACCGGGGCGAACGGATAGAAGCGCCCCGCCTCCACGTTGGGCGCGCCGCACACCACCTGCAGCGTCTCGCGTCCACCCGCCGCGACGGTGCAGATGCGCAGCTTGTCGGCGTTGGGATGCGCGCGCACCTCGTCCACGCGGGCGATCAGCACGTCGCCGAGCCCGGCGCCGAGGTCGATCACCTCGTCCACGGGGGCGCCGAGCATGGCGAGCCGGTCCGCGACCTCGCGGGCGGTGCCCTGGATGCCGGGTGCGAGCGCCTTCAGCCAGCGGTAGGAGACGTCCATCTCAACGGCAGGGGACAGGGGACAGGAACAGGGGACAGCCAGAGGCACTGTGGCCGTCTTCCGCCCGATCGATATGTCGGTGCGCACGTTCATCATCGTCCGAGTCAGGCAATCAGCCGAACTACGGGGAAGCAGCGCCGCCGATGGTTGGCCGGGCGGATAAATCCGCAGCAACAACTACACGAAGTCCGCCTCCGCGGACTACCGGCGGAGGTGCGGCCGGGGCGCAGTGGCGCGCGAGGGGCACACCGGCTTCCTCCATACGAGCAGCCGCGGCCGCCCTCACACCAGTTGCCCGAGGAACCGCATGTCGGCCTCGTAGAGCAGGCGGATGTCGGTGACGCCGTAGCGCTGCATGGCGATGCGGCCCGGGCCCATGCCGAAGGCGTAGCCGGTGTAGCGCTCCGGGTCGTAGCCGACGTTGGCGAAGACGCGGGGGTGCACCATCCCGGCGCCCATGATCTCCATCCACCCGGTCTGCTTGCACGCCGGGCAGCCACTGCCGCCGCAGATCTGGCAGCGCACGTCCACCTCGGCCGAGGGCTCGGTGAAGGGGAAGAAGCTCGGGCGGAAGCGCACCGGCACGTCGGGGCCGAAGAAGCGGTGCACGAACGCCGAGATGGTCGCCTTGAAGTCGGCGAAGGTGATCCCCTCGTCCACCGCCAGCCCCTCGAGCTGCTCGAAGGCCGGCGCGTGGCTGGCGTCGAACGGGTCGCGGCGGTAGGCGGTGCCCGGGACGACGACGCGGATCGGCGCCGCGTACGCCTCCATCACGTGCGCCTGCGCCGGCGAGGTGTGCGTGCGCAGGACGGTGCGCTCGTCGAGGTAGAAGGTGTCGTGCATGTCCGCCGCGGGGTGGTCGAGCGGCGTGTTCAGCTTGACGAAGTTGTACTCGACCGTCTCCACCTCCGGCCCCGCCACGCGGGTGAACCCCAGGTCGCGGAAGATCTCGCAGATCTCGTCGACCACCTGCGTGACCGGGTGCAGCCCGCCCTTCCAGCGGCGCCGCCCCGGGAGCGTGAGGTCGAGCCGCGGCCCCGCGTCCGCCGCGGGAGCCAGCGCCGCCGCACGCTCGTCCATCACCGCGGAGAGCGCGTCCTTCACCCGGTTGGCCTCGGCGCCCACGGCCGGGCGCTCGTCGGCCCCGAGCTCGCCCAGGCGGCGCAGCACGGCGGTCAATCGCCCGCCCTTGCGGCCGAGGTACTCGACGCGGAGCGCCTCCAGCTCCTCGGCCGACGAGAGCCTGGCGACCGCGCGCTCGCCGTCGCGCTCGATCTTCTTCAGCTCACCGATCAGGTCGTCCACCACGCTCACGATCGTCTCCACCCGTTCCCCAGTTCTCGCGCCGACCCGGAACGCGGGAATCTGCGCACCTTCAGCCCTGATCGCTACCCCGGCGCCGTTTTGCCGTTCTCTCGGTTCCTCTGCGACTCCGCGTGAGACGGCCGTTGCGGTTGCGGTAAACGACGGAGCGGCGCCGGGACATGATCCCGGCGCCGCCGCGTGCCTGCCGCTACCGAGCGAGCGAACTCAGCCGAGCTTGGCCTTCGCCGCGCCCGCGAGCTGCTCGAACGCCGCCGGCTCGCGCACGGCGAGGTCGGCGAGCACCTTGCGGTCGATCTCGATCCCGGCCTTGCGCAGCCCGTCCATGAAGCGCGAGTACGAAAGGTCGTGCAGCCGCGCCGCGGCGTTGATGCGCACGATCCAGAGCCGCCGGAACTCGCGCTTGCGGTTCTTGCGGTCGCGGTAGGCGTAGCGGCGGGCGCGCTCCACCGCCTCCTTCGCCGTCTTGTACAGGTTCTTGCGGCGGCCGAAAAAGCCCTTGGCGTCGGCCAGGAGCTGCCGCTTGCGCTTCAACCGCGCGACGTTGTTCTTCACCCGAGGCATCGTCTATCCCTCACCTGTCGAATAGTCCCAGAAGTCCGGCGGCCCGTTCAGGCCAGGATGAGCCGCTTGATGCGCTTCTCGTCGGCCTTGGCGAGCATGGTGGTGCCGCGCAGGTTGCGCTTCCGCTTCTGCGACTTCTTGGTCAGGATGTGGCTGTGGAACGCGTGGCCGCGCTTCACCCGGCCCTTGGCGGTCGTCTTGAAGCGCTTCGCGGCGCCCCGGTGCGTCTTCATCTTCGGCATGGTCCCTCTCCGTGTCTGTACTTCCGTGGCCCGCGGTGGGCGGACCTCAGGCGGGTGGCTTCGCCGTGGGCGCCAGCACCATCACCATGCTGCGCCCCTCGAGCTGCGGGTGCTGCTCCACCTTGCTCACGTCCTGCAGCAGGGCGGACACGCGGTCCAGCACCTGGCGCCCGAACTCGGGGTGCGCCATCTGCCGTCCGCGGAACATCATCGTGAGCTTGACCTTGTTCCCCTCTTCGAGGAAGCGCCGTGCGTGCCGCGTCTTGAAGTCGAAGTCGTGGTCCTCGATCCCGGGCCGCATCTTGACCTCCTTGATCTGCACGTGGTGCTGCCGCTTGCGCGCCTCGCGCGCCTGCCGCTGCTCCTCGTACTTGAACTTCCCGTAGTCCATGATGCGGCAGACCGGGGGGCGGGCCAGCGGTGCGACCTCCACCAAGTCCAGCCCCTGCTCCTCCGCGATCTCCATCGCCCGCTCGATGGGAAGGATCCCGGCCTGCTCGCCGTCCGGGAGGATCACGCGGACCGGGCTGATGCGGATCTGCCGGTTGACACGCAGCTTCTCGTTGATGGCGACGTCTCCGTAAACGAGGGGAACAAAAAGACGGACCTGATGGATTCAGGCCCGTCCGTCGCGAACGCGCCCACGGCTTCCACCCGGCAGGGATGGAAGAGGGCGCGCCGCGGC
>DASYJZ010000203.1:0-3882 GCA_035995965.1 Longimicrobium sp.
CGGCAGCCAGCCCGCCGAGGCCTTCGTGCGCGAGGCGGTGGAGCCCAACGGCGAGAACCAGTGGACGATCGTGGAGTCGTCCGTCCCCGCCCAGCGGCTTTCGGCCCACACCTTCCAGATGACGGTGCAGGTCCCGGCGCGCGGCAGCACCACCGTGACCTACACCCTGGAAACGAAGTGAAACAAAGATGATCTCACGCAGATACGCGAAAGACGCGGAGGGGCTCGGCGGCTCCCTCCGCGTCTCTGCGGCTCTGCGTGAGATTGCAGTTTTCGGTTACAGCATCAGCGCGGCGGCCACGAAAGCGGGAACGGCGCGGGGCGGCGCGTCCGCGGGGCCGATGATGCGCGCCACCACCTCGCGGATGCGCGCCAGGTCGCACGGCTTGGAGACGTGCCCCGCGAACCCCTCGCGCAGCGAGCGCGACTCCGGCCACGCGGCCACGTCCGCCGTCACCGCGACCACGGGGATGGTGCTCGTCCGCTCGTCCGCGCGCAGCAGGCGAAAGGCCTCCGCGCCGTCGACCGCGGGCATGCGCATGTCCATCAGGATCAGCGACGGGCGGCGGTCGCGCGCCGCCTCGTAGCCCTCGCGCCCGTCGTTCGCGTGCAGCACGTGGTACCCCGCGTGCCCGAGGTACATCTCCGCGAGCACGTGCTGGTCCAGGTCGTCGTCGACGATGAGCACCGATTTCGTCGCCATGACGGAGACTCCGCGCTGGGCCCGGGTCATGAGACCGAGGCCGCGTGATCGAGCCGGCGTGTGTTGGGATTCAGCAATGTAAGCGCGGGTACCGGCGGCGTACAACGGTTTTGTTTGTTCGTCCAACCGACAAAAGAACGCCTCACGCAGAGCCGCAGAGCCGCGGAGGGTCGTCGACCCCGTTGACCCTCAGCTCCGCCAGCGGGAACCGCAAGCCTCTGGATACGAGAACCCCGGCCGGGGCGCGCCCGGCCGGGGTTCTTTCTCTGCGGCTCCGCGGCTCTGCGTGAGACGCCGTCAGGTGAGCCCGATCAGCGCGACACGATGGCCGCCGCGAGGGTGACCGGCGCGCGGGCCGCCTGCGCGACCACCTCCACCCGCGCCGGCGCGGCGGCCACGGGCTCCGGCGCGCGCTCGACCGCGATGTGCGGCGCGATCACCAGCGAGACGATGGACATCAGCTTGATCAGGATGTTCATCGACGGGCCGGAGGTGTCCTTGAAGGGGTCGCCCACGGTGTCGCCGGTCACGGCCGCCTTGTGCGCGTCCGAGCCCTTGAACACCGTCTGCCCCTCGATCTCCACGCCCTTCTCGAAGCTCTTCTTGGCGTTGTCCCACGCGCCGCCGGCGTTCGACTGGAACATCGCCATCAGCACGCCCGACACCGTGACGCCCGCCAGCATCCCGCCCAGCACCTCGGGGCCCATGGTGAAGCCCACCAGCACCGGCGCCACCAGCGCGATGGCGCCCGGCGCGATCATCTCGCGGATGGCGGCCTGGGTGGAGATCGCAACGCAGCGCTCGTACTCCGGCTTCCCCGTGCCCTCCATGATCCCGGGGATCTCGCGGAACTGCCGGCGGACCTCCTGCACCATCGCCATCGCCGCGCGCCCCACGGCGCTGATGGCGAGCGAGGAGAAGATGAAGGGGATCATGGCGCCCACGAAGAGCCCGCCCAGCACCCGCGCGTTGGAGATGTCGATGTGCTGGATGTTGGCCGTGCCCATGAACGCCGCGAAGAGCGCGAGCGAGGTCAGCGCTGCGGATGCGATCGCGAACCCCTTGCCCGTCGCCGCCGTGGTGTTGCCCACCGCGTCGAGCACGTCGGTGCGCTGCCGCACCTCCTTGGGGAGCGCGCTCATCTCCGCGATCCCGCCCGCGTTGTCGGCGATGGGGCCGAAGGCGTCGATGGCGAGCTGCATGGCCGTGGTCGCCATCATCCCCGCCGCCGCGATCGCCACGCCGTAGAGCCCCGCGGCCTCGTAGCTGCCGATGATCCCCGCCGCCAGCACCAGGATCGGCAGCGTGGTGCTCTCCATCCCCACCGAGAGCCCGCTGATCACGTTGGTCGCGTGGCCGGTGGACGAGCCGCGCACGATGGACATCACCGGGCGGCGTCCCATCGCCGTGTAGTACTCGGTGATCAGGCTCATCAGCGCGCCCACCACCAGGCCGATGGCGACGGCCACGAACACGCCCATCGAGGTGAACTCCACCCCGCCGATGCGCATCACCGTCTCCGGCAGCAGCCCGCGGATGACGAAGAACGAGGCGATGCCGGTGAGCACGATCGAGGCCCAGTTCCCCACGTTCAGCGCCTGCTGCACGTCGCTGTCGTCGTCCTTCACCCGCACCAGGAAGATGCCGATCAGCGAGAAGACGATCCCCATCCCGGCGATCACCATCGGCAGCAGGATGGGGGAGAGGCCGCCGCGGGGGTCGCCCGGGGCCAGCACCTCGCGCCCCAGCACCATGGTGGCCAGGATGGTCGCCACGTACGAGCCGAAGAGGTCGGCGCCCATCCCCGCCACGTCGCCCACGTTGTCGCCCACGTTGTCGGCGATGGTGGCCGGGTTGCGCGGGTCGTCTTCGGGGATGCCGGCCTCGACCTTCCCCACCAGGTCGGCGCCCACGTCGGCCGCCTTGGTGTAGATGCCGCCGCCCACGCGGGCGAAGAGCGCGATGCTCTCGGCGCCCAGCGAGAAGCCGGTGAGCACCTCCAGCGCCCGCCGCATCTCGTCGCCGTTGGCGTCGCCGCCCTTCACGAACACGTAGTAGAGCGCGATGAACAGCCCGCCGAGCCCCAGCACGGCGAGCCCCGCGACCCCCATCCCCATCACCGAGCCGCCCGCGAACGACACCTCCAGCGCCTGCTTGAGGCTGGTGCGGGCCGCGTGGGCGGTTCGCACGTTCGCCTTGGTGGCGATGCGCATGCCGATGAACCCGGCGGTGACCGAGAAGAGCGCGCCGATGAGGAAGGTGACGACGATCAGCGGGCTCGAGTTCTTGTCCGAGATGCCCAGGTAGGCCAGCCCCAGGCTGGCGATGGCCGCGAAGATCGCGAGCACCCGGTACTCGGCCTTGAGGAACGCCAGCGCGCCGTCGGCGATGTGGCCGGCGATCTCACGCATGGTCTCGTTGCCGGCGTCCTGCCGGGTGACCCAGCCGGAGCGCCAGAAGGTGTAGAGCAGGGCGAGCACGCCGAGGACGGGTGCCGCGAAGGCGATGGGTGTCATGGACGGTTACGGAAATGCGAAAGCCCGGTGCGTCCCGCGGGACGGGCGCACGACACTGGAACGGATCGCGCGAAGTGCGGCGCGGAATGCTCTCCCACGCCGCACCACGCGGCCCGTGAAGATAGGGCCGCCGCGCGTTTGCGCCAGTCCCCCCGCCGCCGGAAAGCGAACGGGCCCGCCGTCTCCGGCGGGCCCGCGGGTCGCTGGGGTGGGGGGCGTGCGCCCCGCCGCCACCCGGGCTAGGAGCGGTCCTTCGGCTCCGTGTACGTGGGCCTCGGCGGCTCGGTCTCGTGCACCTGGCGGTGCGTGCGCTGCACCACGCTGTGGTGCCGGCTGTAGAGGAAGTAGATGATCTGGCCGATGATCAGCCACAACACCAGCCGCACCCAGGTGATCGGGTTGAGGCTCACCATCATCGCCAGGCAGACCAGGATCCCCAGGATCGGCACCAGCGGCACCAGCGGGGTGCGGAACGGCCGCTCGCGGTTCGGCTCCTTCACCCGCAGGTACCAGACGCCGCCGCAGACGATCACGAAGGCGAGCAGCGTCCCCACCGAGGTCATCTCCCCGAGCGACGCGATGGGGAAGGCGCCCGCGGCGATGGCCGCGATCGCACCGATGATCATGGTGCTGATGTGGGGCGTGCGGAACCGCGGGTGCAGG
>DASYJZ010000204.1:0-2215 GCA_035995965.1 Longimicrobium sp.
TCATCTACAGCGACCCGGCCGACGACGGCTTCGTGCGCGGCGACGTGTACCCGGCGGGGCCGATGCGCCCCGCGTTCGGCGTGCAGCGCGGCTCCGTGTTCAACGGCAACGGCGACCCGTCCACCCCCGGCCGCCCGTCCACCGAGGGCGTCCAGCGCATCGCCGAGGCGCAGATGGCGATCCCGCGCATCCCGGTGATCCCGGTGTCGTACGGGAACGCGGCGGAGCTGCTGCGCGGCGTGCGCGGCGCGAGCGTGCCGCAGCCCTGGCAGGGCGGCCTCCCCTTCCGCTACCACCTGGGCCCCGGGCCGGTGGTCGCACGCATCGCGGTGACCACGGACGCGGCCACGGCGGCGTACAAGGACATCTGGGACACCTTCGGCATCATCCGCGGGAGCGACCTGCCGGAGCAGATGGTGATCGTGGGCGGCCACCGCGACGGCTGGGGTCCCGGCGCGGCCGACAACGTGAGCGGCACCGTGAGCGTGCTGGAGCAGGCGCGCGCGGTGATGGAGCAGGTGCGCGCCGGCCATCGCCCGCGCCGCACCCTGGTGTTCGCCACCTGGGACGCGGAGGAGTGGGGGCTCGTAGGCAGCACCGAGTACGTGGAGGACGATTCCGTGCGGCTGCTGCGCGGTGCCGTGGCCTATCTGAACCAGGACGTGGCGGCGCAGGGCCCGGCCTTCGGCGGCGGCGGCTCGCCCTCGCTGCGCGGCACGGTGCGCGACGTGGCGGGGATGGTTCCCGAGCCGGGCGGGGAGGGGAGCGTCTACGCCGCCTGGCGCAAGCGCTCAGGGATCGCGGACAGCGCGGAGGTGGAGATGGGGAACCCCGGCGGCGGGTCGGACTTCGCGGGCTTCTACAACCACCTGGGCATCCCCATCGCCGACTGGGGCTTCGGCGGGCCGGGGGGCGTGTACCACTCGCAGTACGACTCGTACGCGTGGATGAGCCGCTTCGGCGACCCCGGCTTCAAGCGACACGCGGCCGCCGCGGCCGTCGGCGCCGCGTTGCTGCTGCGCCTGGCGAACGCCGAGGTGCTGCCGTACGACTACGCCGAGTTCGCGCGGACCATGCGCGGCTACCTTCCCGGGCTGGAGTCGGCGCTGAAGGCGAAGGGGTGGGATGCTCAGCCCATCGGCGCGCTGCGCACCGCGGTCGACGGGATGGAGCAGGCGGCGCGCGACTTCGCGACCGCGCGAGACGTGGCGCTGGCGGCGGGGGTGGATGCGGCGCGGCGCGAGGCGGCGAACCAGGCGCTGCTGCGGGTGGAGCGGGCGCTCACCCGGCCGGAGGGGCTGCGCGACCGCACCTGGTTCCGGAACCTGATCTACGCGTCGGACCCCGACAACGGCTACGCCGACATGATCTTCCCCGGCGTGAGCAACGCCGCGCGCCACGGCGACCGACCCCTGGCCGAGAGCGAGATCGCCGACCTCGCCCGGCGCTTCGCCGCCGCCACCGCCGCGATCAACGACGCACGCGCGGCGCTCGGGGCTCCCTAACGGCAACAGCATCTCACGCAGAGCCGCGGAGCCGCGGAGGAGCTTGCATCCCCCTCCGCGTCTCTGCGGCTCTGCGTGAGAAATGTCTTTGCTGGAGATAAGGATCACTCGAGGGCGAGCAGCCGCGCCCTCACCTCCTCCCACGGAATGGATGTCTCCAGCGCGAGACGGTGAGCTTCGAAGCGCGTATCGAGCATCTGCCGCTCGCCGTCGGTGAGCACGTCCCCGTCGGGGCCGTCGATCTCGCTCATCGTGAATGCTCTCTCTCTTTGAACTCGTCACTCACCGCAGCAGCAACGCCACGAGGAACGCCACGCCGCCGCCGCCCAGCGTCACGCGCACGTTGTCGTCGATGGGGAGGTCCAGGAACTCGAGCACGGCGGCGGCCAGCGCGCCGGCGACGGCCGCGGGGGCGGGGAGGACGGGCGCGAGCGAGCTGATGATGAGGCCGACGGTCAGGTTCACGGCCAGCCCCGCCGCGAACCCCTCCCAGCTCTTCCCCCACGCCGTGCGGTGCCGCCCGAAGCGCTTGCCCACGAGCGCCGCCGCCGCGTCGCCGAAGCCGTTGAAGAGCATCGCCATCACGGCGATCGGCTTGGGGAAGAGCACCACCGCGAGCGCGTAGGCCACCGCCATGTACGTGGCGCCCGCGAAGCGGCGGCGCTCGTGGTGGCGCAGCATGCGGCGCGTGTAGCGCAGGAACCAGTAGC
>DASYJZ010000205.1:0-17295 GCA_035995965.1 Longimicrobium sp.
ATAGAAGAAGCCCCGGTACGGCCCACTACGCAGTACGGTCGGCATCGCTCTCCGGTTCCGCAGCACATCGTCCTGGTGAACCAGCGGGTCGCGACCAGAGGATAGACCGGACCGACAACGGTCGCAAGCCGCTCGTTTGCCGGCTCGGGTCGCAACGCAGCGGTGAGGCAGGGGTGACCCGCGTTTCGCGCGGGTCCCGGCATGGGATAGGGCCGCCTTCTTGCAACCGCCCCGCCGGCCCTCCATCGTGACGGATGCGTGCAGGTGCGGCGGTCGGGCCACCCCAGGCGGAGGAGCGATGAGCGAGACGGGCGTGGCTGCGGGCGGGGGAGTCGCGGCGGGGAAGATCTCCTTCGACGAGCTGGAGACGGCGATCCGGGCGGGGGCCATCGACACGGTGGTGAGCGCCATCACCGACATGCAGGGGCGGCTGATGGGGAAGCGCGTGACCGGCGAGTTCTTCCTGGAGCACGCCCGCCACGGCACGCACTTCTGCACCTACCTGCTCGCCACCGACATGGAGATGGCGACGCCGCCCGGCTACGCGCTCGCCAACTGGGAGAGCGGCTACGGCGACTGGCTGGCCGACCCGGACTGGAGCACGCTGCGCGTGATCCCCTGGCTGGAGAAGACGGCGCTGGTGCTCGCCGACGCGCGCGACGAGGAGAGCGGCGCGCTCATCCCCGTGGCGCCGCGCACCATCCTGCGCCGGCAGATCGACCGGGCACGGGAGCTGGGGCTGGCGCCGAAGATGGCGAGCGAGCTGGAGTTCTACCTGCTGAAGGAGACGTACGAGCAGGCGGCGGAGAAGCGCTTCGACGGGCTGACGCCGTTCGGGTGGTACAACGAGGACTACCACCTGCTGCAGGCGAGCAAGGCCGAACCCCTCTACCGCCGCTTCCGCAACGAGATGACGGCGGCGGGGGTGCCGATCGAGTTCAGCAAGGGCGAGGCGGCGCCCGGGCAGCACGAGGTGAACATCCACTACGGCGACGCGCTGGAGGCGGCCGACCGCCACGCGCTGTTCAAGCACGGGGTGAAGGAGATGGCCTGGCAGGACGGCCACGCAGTGACGTTCATGGCCAAGCCCGACCACCGCTGGACCGGCAACAGCGCCCACGTGCACCTGAGCCTGTGGGACGAAGACGGCGGCCGCAGCCGGATGCACGAGGACGGCGCCGAGCCGTACGGGATGTCGCCCACCATGCGGCACTTCCTGGGGGGAATGATGCACGCCGCGCGCGAGCTGGTGTTCTTCATCGCCCCGTTCGTGAACTCATACAAGCGCTACGCGGTGGCGAGCTGGGCGCCGACCAACGTGGTGTGGGGGCGCGACAACCGCACCTGCGGCTTCCGCGTGGTGGGCCGCGGCCCGTCGCTGCGGGTGGAGAACCGGCTCCCGGGCGGCGACGCGAACCCGTACCTGGCCTACGCCGCGATCCTGGGCGCCGGCCTGTACGGCATCGAGCACGGAATCGAGCCGCCCGAGGAGTTCCGCGGCAACGCCTACACGGCCACCGGCTTCCCCCGCATCCCCCGCGCGCTCTACGAGGCCGCGGAGCTGCTGGAGCAGAGCACCCTGGCCCGCGAGATCTTCGGCGACGACGTGGTCGCGCACTACGCCAACGCCGCCCGCGTGGAGCAGGCCACCTACGACGCCGTCGTCACCACCTGGGAGCGCGAGCGCTACCTGGAACGGGGATGAACGAGCGGTTGTGCCCGACCGAGCACATTCAGGGCGAATGAATTCGCTGCAACAACGACGCGGAAGTCCGCCTGCGCGGACTACCCGCTGTAGCGACGGCCTCGTCTCCCGGCGCGCCATGGAACTCCAGGCAGCCGGGGGTACACGGCCTCGGCAGCCGGGGTGCCCGTCGCGTGCCTCGCGCCGGAGGCGGCACGAAAGATGGAGTCCGCGAAGGCGGACTTCGTGTAGTTGTTGCTGCGGATTTATCCGCCCGTCCCGAGCAGCGGTACCGGGCGGGGTCGGCACTCAGCTCTTGGCACTCAGCACTCAGCACTTGGCACTTTCCCAGGATGATCCGATGCGTCTGAAGGACAAAGTCATCTTCGTCACCGGCGGCAGCAGCGGGATGGGGCTCGTCGCGGCGGAATCGTTCTGCCGCGAGGGCGCCCGCGTGGCCGTGGTGGATCTCACCGACGACGCCGGCCAGCAGTCGGCCGAGGCGGCGAAGGCGGCGGGGGGCGACGCCTTCTTCATCCGCTGCGACGTGTCGAAGGAGAGCGACGTGCGGGCCGCCATCGCCGCGACGGTGGAGCGCTGGGGACGGCTGGACGTGCTCTACAACAACGCCGGGATCATGATGGAGGAAGACCGCTCCGTGGTGGACACCGACGAGTGGGTGTGGGACCGGACCTTCGCGGTGAACGTCAAGGGGATCTACTTCTGCTGCAAGCACGGCATCCCGGAGATGGTGAAGAACGGCGGGGGGTCGGTGATCAACATCGCCTCGTTCGTCGCCCTGCTGGGGTGCAGCGTGCCGCAGGACGCCTACACCGCCAGCAAGGGCGCGGTGATCGCGCTGACGAAATCGCTGGCGGTGCAGTTCGGGCCGCAGGGCGTGCGCAGCAACGCCGTCTGCCCCGGCCCCATCGAGACGCCGCTGATGACCGAGTGGCTGCTGAGCGACCCCGAGGCCAAGCGCATCCGCCTGGCGCGCAACCCCAGCGGCCGCTTCGGACGCCCGGAGGACATCGTCAACGCCGGCATCTACCTCGCCTCGGACGAATCGACGTGGACCAACGGCGCCGTGCTCGTGCTCGACGGCGGCATCACCAGCAACTACTTCTGACGAGCGCATGCCGCGGCGGGCCCTCACCCTGGCGCTTCGCGAAGCTGCCCGTCGCAACGCCGTCGTCCGTCGTAGGCCGTAGATGCCTCCGCCCATGACCCGCCCGCGCATCGGCGTGGCGCCATGCTTCTTCCACGCGGATCCCGAGCGGCCGATCTTCAAGGGGAAGACGCTGCTCTACCTGGAGGAGTCGCTCTCGCACTGGCTGCAGCGCGGCGGCGCCCTCCCACTCATGCTCCCCACGCCGGGCGCCGGTGTCGCCGCCCGCGACCTGCTCGCCGAGGTCGACGGGTTGGTGCTGCAGGGCGGCGCCGACGTCTGCCCCGGCGGCTACGGCGAGGAGCCGCTGCGCCCCGAGTGGAGCGGCGACTCCGTCCGCGACGCGTACGAGATCGAGCTGGTCCGCCTCTGCCTGGCGGCCGACAAGCCCGTGCTCGGCGTCTGCCGCGGGATGCAGATCCTCAACGTCGCCCTGGGCGGCACCCTCTGGCAGGACCTCGCCACGCAGAAGGCCGGCTGCGCGACGCACCGCGAATGGGGCGTCTACGACCAGCTCTTCCACGGGCTCTCGATCGAGCCGGGCTCGTGGATGGCGGGGCTCTTTCCCGACACGCCGCGCGGGCGCGTGAACAGCGTGCACCACCAGGGCGTGCGCGAGCTGGGCCGCGGCCTGCGCGTGGAGGCGGTGAGCGCGGACGACGGCGTGGTGGAGGCGGTGCGCTACGATCCGTCCGGAGACGCGTCGGCGGAGGCGGCGTCGCCCTTCGCCTACGGCGTGCAGTGGCACCCCGAGTTCCAGGACCCGTCGGACGCCGCGCTGCTCGACGGCGGCCCCATCCTCTCCGCCTTCCTGCGCGCCGTCGATGCGCGCCAGGGCGGGCACACCGTCGCCGCGGCGGACGCGGCGGGAGACAGCCGATGCTGAAGGTGGTGAACCCGGCCACGGAGCAGGTGATCCGCGAGCTGGACGAGGACACGCGCGAGACCCTGCGGCAGAAGTCCGCCGCCGCGCGCCAGGCGCAGCCCGCGTGGGCCGCGCGTCCCACCGCCGAGCGCGTCGAATGCGCCCGGCGCTTCGGCGAGCTGCTGGCGGCGGAGCGCGACGCGCTCGCCGCGACGCTCACCGCGGAGATGGGGAAGCCGATCTCCCAGTCGCGCAACGAGCTGAACGCGATGGCGGCGCGCATCGACTTCTTCGTGCGGAACACGGAAGCCGCGGTCGCCGACGAGGTGGTGCTGCGCGAGGCGGGGATGGAGGAGCGGATCGCCTGGGAGCCGCTGGGCGTGGTCGCCAACGTCTCCGCCTGGAACTACCCCTGGTTCGTCGGCTCCAACGTCTTCCTCCCCGCCCTGCTCACCGGCAACGCGGTGCTCTACAAGCCGTCGGAGCTCGCCACGCTCACGGGGCTGGCGATCGCGGAGCTGCTCCATCGCGCCGGCGTCCCGCGCGAGGTGTTCGCGACGGTGGTCGGCGGCGGCCCCGTGGGGAAGGCGCTGCTGGAGGAGGAGATCGACGGCGTTTACTTCACCGGCTCGTACGCCACCGGCCGCGCGATCGCGGAAGCCGTGGCGGGGCGGCTGATCCGCGTGCAGCTCGAGCTGGGCGGCAAGGACCCGGCGTACGTCTGCGACGACGTGGACGTCGCCGCGGCGGCGGCTGCCGCGGCCGAGGGCGCCTTCTACAACGCCGGCCAGAGCTGCTGCGCGGTGGAGCGCGTCTACGTCCACCGCCGCGTCGCCGAGGCGTTCACCGCCGCCTTCGTGGACGCCGTCCGCGGCTACACCGTGGGCGACCCGATGGACGAGGACACGTACATCGGCCCGCTCGCCCGCCGTCAACAGCTCGACGTGCTGCAGGACCAGGTGGACGACGCGCTCCATCGCGGCGCGAAGCTCCTGTTGGGAGGAAAGCCGCGGCCGGGGACGGGGTGGTTCTACGAGCCCACGGTCCTCGCCGGCGTGACCCACGAGATGAAGGTGATGCGCGAGGAGAGCTTCGGCCCGGTGATCGGGATCATGGAGGTGGAGGACGACGACGATGCCGTGCGGCGGATCAACGACACCGAGTACGGCCTCACCGCCGCCGTCTACACGCCCGACCGCGCGCGCGCCGAGCGGGTGCTGCGGCGGGTGGACGCCGGCATCGTCTACTGGAACTGCTGCGACCGCGTGAGCCCCCGCCTCCCCTGGACCGGCCGCCGCCACTCCGGCATCGGCTCCACCCTCGGCGTGCTGGGCATCCGCGCCTTCGTGCAGCCCAAGGCCTATCACCTCAACCCGAGCTGCGGCACGGGCTGAGGGTCCGTGGCTGTTGGGGTGGGTATGCGAGTAAACTCGCGGCCGCGCGGCTACAACGGCACGCAGTACGCCTTCGCGGACACCAACGGCACAACAGCGCCAGGAGCCGTCGCATCACCCGAGATCATGGCATCCAGAGCGTCGCCGCCGCGCGGTATCGTCATCCGCACCAATGCCTTGCGGCGACCGAAGGATCTGTAGCCGACGCCGCGACGATGGCGCGGCTTCCGCAGCGACCCACGCGCGTCCGCGGTTAGATCCTTGGGCCCTGCGGCATCCGGGCGTGTGCCGGCTACCGCGGGTCAGGGCCTCAGGATGACACCATTGTGGGGGCGGCATTGGATGTTACGGCCGGCGCTGTCGATGTCCGCAAAGGCGGACTGCGTGCCGTTGTAGCCGCGAGTTTACTCGCATAGTTTCGCACCCCCCAGCCCACCGCTTGCTTGATCCCTAGCGTTTGTCGGTGAGCAGCACGTACGGATTCAGGTCGCGGCCGTGCCACCAGCGGTTCGGGTCGGTCACGGTGTAGACGCCGAAGTGCAGGTGCGGCGCGGACGCGCTCGCGTTGCCGGTGTGGCCGACGTAGGCGATCAGGTCGCCCTGGCGCACCAGGTCGCCCTCCTCGATCCCCGGTACGTAGCGGCTCAGGTGTGCATAGAAGTACATCGTGGTGCCATCCAGCCCGCGCTCGTAGAGCGAGATCCCGCCCAGGCCGCTGGAGTCGCGCTTCACGATCACGCCCCCGGCCGCCGCGAGCACCGGCGTCCCGTCCGGCGCCATGATGTCGATCCCCAGGTGCGTCCGCCCGCCGGAGCGGGGCGCGTGGAACGAGTCGCGCAGCTCCGACCTCCGCACGCCCGCCACCGGAATCGCGATCCCCTGCTCCGCCGCAGCCTTCAGCGCCTCGCGCGGCTGCACCGACAGCACCAGGGCACGCCCAGTCGCCGCGAGGTAGACCAGCACCCCCGCGACCACGGCGCCCTCGAGCAAGGCGGCCGCGAGGAAGGCCGTCCGCCAGCTCAATCTCCCGCTCAAATAGCGCATCCCGCCTCCGGAGTAGACCGGAGACGGGAGCAGGAAGCGAGCCCGGTGTTATGGTTCCCTCTGCGCGTGAGCCGATCAGGTGCCCCGAATCGAGCCCTCTCCCACCGTGGCGTCGGCGAGGGGCGGCGTGGCGGCTTCGCCCCCGAGCGCCGCGACCACCTCGTCCAGCTCCGGATTGCCGTCGAGCACGAACACGGTGCCCTCGACCGGGATGGCGTCCGGGAGCGGGGTGCCGGGCACCAGGTCGCCGGACAGGGTGAGCAGCCCGGCGTGGTCCGTCCCTAGCTCCAGCTCGTCGGCTGACCCTAGCATCCCCTCGGACACCTCGCCGCGTAGCTTCCCGCGCTTGATCTTCGTGCCGTTCGGCAGCGTGGTGCCGCCGCGGATCACGGGGTAGAAGGCGTCGGCGCGCACGTTGTCTGCTCCAGTGACGATCTGGAGCCGCTGCTCGGTGCCGTCGTCGACCACGCACACCTTCAGCCGGTCGGCGTTCGGGTGCTGCGCGACGGACTCCACCCGCCCGACCACCACCGCGCGCAGCAGCTCGGCGAGCGGGACGACGCGGGCCACAGTGATGCCCGCCCGCGCGAGGCGGTCGGCCACCTCGTCGGACGAAGCGGGGAGTTCGGGGACGCGGGAGCGAAGCAGGGTCGAGCTGACGTTCACGGGGCTCTCCGATGACAGTTCCGGGCGATGGAGCCTGCCAACCTATCTTCTCGGCGTTCCGAACGGGAGGCCGACCTCACGGTCGCCCGCGGAGACGCAGGGAAGGCCGCGAGCTCTCCGCGGCTCCGCGGCTCTGCGTGAGGCGCCGTTTGCGACGCAGACGCAAAACCGCCGGCCGCGCATCGCTGCACGGCCGGCGTCGCTGCTGCGCGCCGTGACAGGGACGACTCGCCGTCCTATTCCTCCGTAGCCGGCTCCTCGGAAGCCAGCTCCTCGAAAGCCGACTCCTCGGAAGCCGGCTCCTCGGAAGCAGGCTCCGGGGCGGGCGCGGGGGCGGGGGCGGCCTCGTAGCCGCAGACGATGTTGATCGCCTCTTCCACCAGCTCGGGGCGAAGGCGCGGATAGAAGCGGTGCGCGACCTCCTCCACCTCCAGGCGGGGAGAGCCGGGGCGCACGGCCGACCGGATCGCGTTCACGCGGGAATCGCGGAGCGCCGTGGCGGTCCGCTCCGCCAGCCGCTTGCGGGCGGCGGCGAGCTCGCTGGGGAGGTCGATGTCGATATTCGACAAGAAACTGCCTCGTGGCAAAGGAGAAAGACGGCACGGGTCGGCTCGGTGCCGCCGCTGGAGCCCTGTACACCAGCATCGCCGGAACGCTCCACCGGGCAGCGGGAGGGGCGCTATCCCCCCTTCGGCTTGCGGTCGAGCCCGCGGATTGGGCGCCCGGCCGCGGAATCCTCGATCAGCGTCGCGAGCCGCTTCGCCTTCGTCTCCTCCTTCTTCGCGCTGATCACCCACCACGTCGCAGTCCGGCGGTACCACGGCGGCTGCGCCTGGAAAAAGTCCCACGCCTTCGCGTCGGCCTGGAACCGGCGCGCCTGTGCCTCGTCGAACGCGACCTCGTCCTTCTGCTCGAAGGAGTAGACCCCGGAGCGCTCTCCGGACCGCGCCTCGAACGCCGCCAGGCCGGCCGGCCGCATCCGCCCCTCCGCGATCAGCTCGCCGGCGCGCCGAATGTTCACCACGCTCCAGAAGCTGCGCCGCTGCCGCGGGGTGAAGCGGATGGTGTAGGCCTCGTCGCCCAGGCTGCGGCGCACGCCGTCGATCCACCCGAAGCAGAGCGCCTCGTCCACCGACTCGGGCCAGGTGATGCTCGGCCGCCCCGAGCCCCTCTTGTAGAACCCCACCAGCAGCTCCGTCTCGGCCTGGTGGTGCGCCTCCAGCCAGGCGCGGAGCTCCGCCGGTGCCGCGAAGAAGGTCGGCTCCACGCCCGGCACCGTCAGCGGGGGTGGGCGGCGTGGGTGGAGTCCTGCGGCGTGTCGTCGCGGCTCATCACGCGGATGGCACCGACGGTGGTGTACTTCCCGAGCCGGCGCTCGGTCTCGCCGGGCGTGAGGAACTCGATCAACTGCACCCCGGCGACCGGAATCTGCCTCAGGTCCTCGACGCCCTCGAGCTGCGCGCCGTCCATGAACACCAGCATCGCCGCGCCGCCCTGACCGCTCATGTCGGTGGACTGGTTGCGCATCAGCCACATCCCCCGGCGCGACTGGATGAGCTCGTACACCGAGGCGGCGTTCGACGCCTGAATCTCGGCGGCGCGGATGCGGTTGCGCTCCCGCCGCTGCGCCGAGGCCGGAGAGGCGATCATGCCGCAGCAGAGCAGGACGGCGGCGAGCCAGGCGAGCTTCTTCATCGGTCGGTTCGGAAAGGGGATGATGACGGGAGGCCCGTGCGGTTCAGGGCTTCGGCGGCGCGGTCCGCACCTCGATCTCGCGGCGGTCGAGGGTAAAGTCGGAGGTGAAGGTCTGTGGCACCTGGATCCACGCCCTCACCCGGCACCCGTCGAACACGTACGGCTCGAAGCGGGCCAGGCGCCAGGTGCGGACGAGCATCCGGTTGAGCTCGGGATCGCCGCTGTTGGGGTGCACCGCCCTCACCGTGCCGTCGTCGTCGACCTCGACCAGCATCCAGGCGGTACCCTGGATGTGCATCCCGTGGTCCAGAACCAGCGTGAGCGTGGTGCGCAGCCGTGCATCGAACTGCTCCCGGTTGCGAATGGGCATGAGCTGCCCCGGCTCCAGGATCAGCACCTGCGTGCCCGCGGGAAAGAGCCCGCCGTGCCGCAGCGTCTCCTGCAGCCGCTCGGCGGTCTGGCCCGGCGGCACCATCACCGCCACCCGCTGGAGCCCCTGCGAGGCGCAGGTCGGGACACTGGGCGCGTCCCCGGTTTCCTGCGCGGATGCGGGCGGGGCGAACGTGAGCCCGCCGGCGGCGAGCGCGAAAAAGGCGAGGACGTGGCGCATGGGAGAGTCGAGCGTGGGGAACATCTGTCACGAACCAAAATCGCTCCATCCGCGCCGATCCGCCAGCCCACGCGCCTCGAACCGGCCCGCGGAACGGCATGTCACGCAAAGACGCGGAGACGGCCGCGGCTGCGCGTCTCCGCCCGGATCACCCGTCGTCCGCGGCGCGCGCGACGTAGAGGCCGCGGCCGGACGGGCCCTGCTCCGGATCGTGCCCGGCGCGCAGGCCGGCGGCGGCGAACGCGTCCAGCATCTCCTCGGTGGTGAACAGGCCGAGCTCGTGGACCTCGGCCAGGTGCTCGATCCCCGTCGCCCGGCCGAGAAGGTAGTGGAAGTGCAGGCGCGAGAGGCGGCCCTCCACCTCCAGGCGGCTCATGCGGCAGACGCTGACACCCTCCGCCTCGGCGGTGAGCACGGAGATGCGGCCGGGATCCATCGCCTCGGGCGGGAACCACGGCTCCACCAGCACCACGCCGCCCGGGGCCAGGTGCGAGCGGAAGCGTTCGAAGGTGCGGCGCACCTTCTCCAGCGTCCCCGCGTACCCGATGGAGCTGAAGAGGCAGAGGATGGCGTCGTAGCGGCCGGGGAGCTCGAACGCCGTCATGTCGCCGGCGTGGACCCGGCCAGGCGGAAGCTTGCGCTCCGCGATGCGCACGAAGCCCGGCTCCAGGTCCAGCCCGTCGACCCGGTAGCCGTGCTCCTCCGTGAGCAGGCGCGCGTGCTCCGCGGTGCCGCAGGCGACGTCGAGCACCGAGCGCGCCCCGGGATGGACGCGACGGATGACCCCGGCGAGCTGGCGCGCCTCGGCGGGGTAGTCCTTGAAGCTCGAATAGATCAGGTCGTACAGCTCGGCGGATGCGGAGAACACGTGATGCGCTCCAGGGTGAGGGGCCGGCCTTCGCGAACGTTGCGCGGCCCCTCCACCGGGGCTCAGCTCGCCTTGCGCTCCAGCTCGTGGCGAAGCTCGGCGACCCAGCGGGGCCGCGCCTGGCCGGCGCCGTCGTAGCCGCGCCCCAGGCAGTCGAGCACGCAGTCGGCCGTCTCGCGCCGCGGCTCGCCGGGAAGGTCGTGCGTGAGCACCGCGATGGCCGCGGACGCGTCCTCGTACTCCACGCCGCCGGTGGGGAGCGCGGCGTGGTGGAGGTACCACTTGCGCAGCCGGCGCAGCGTCGGCGCGTAGGGCGAGGTGCCGACCAGGAACTTCTTCAGCCCCGTGGGGCTCATCCCGATCTCGCGCGCGACGCCGCGCAGCGAGGTCTGCTGTACCCGCGAAGCGGCCATCGCGCGTAGGTGCTGCACGGTGGCGTCTCGCGGCTGGCCGAAGGGGAGCGGTATGGTCGAGTCCATCGTGGGTGCCTCCGTGCGATCGGATGCCGGCGTGCCGCTTACGGTGTATCTTCGGTAAAGATACAACCGAACATACACCGAAGCAAGCCCCGCAACCCCACGTAAAAGTCTACCTCTTGTGAACTTAGACCACTTCGACCCGCTCTCCCGCCGGGGCCGGACACCAACTGTATGCGGCAACTGAGTTTCCGCCGTGGCGGGAGACGGGCGGTCGTAACACCCGTTCTCAGCCTGAGCCTCGCGCGAGCTAAGCAGATATCCGCGCCGCGCCGCCTTACTACCATCCTCAGCGACTGTTGAGAACCTCGGCCCAACAGCTTCCAACAGTAACAGTGTCATCCTGAGGCCCGACCTCACGTTACCCTGAGCCCACACGCTTCGCAGGGCCGTGAGGATCTAACCGCGGCTGCGCGAGGCCCGCTGCGGAAGCCGCAGGGCAGCCGCGGCTTCTCCGCGCATCGACGTTGTGAAGCCGGCATTCGCGACACTGCCGCGCCCAGGCCTCACGGCGTCGTCGGTTGTGCGTTCCTGGAGTGTATCGATGGGCCGGCTATAGATCCTTCGGCCTGCCAAGTCTTTGCCGGTCGAAGGATGAGACGAGGTCGGCCTCTGGATGACGTCTTGGGGGACTTGCACGAATGCACAGTTGATCGTGGAGATCAGGTTCGACGTTTCCCGAAAGACTGTGGCGGTTACGCCGGGTATTTCGCGGCGAGCTTGCGGACCGTGGTGACGTTCCGCGAGGTGCCTGGCATTCCGAGCGCCTTGTCCATCTTCCCCGGGCGGATGAGGGTGTCGCTGGACCGTCCGTGGCACCACCAGTACAGCTCGCGCCCGTGGATGTGCAGGTCGTCGTACTCCGTCGCCAGCGCGCTCACCTTCTCCCCGACCTCCGCACCAGGCGCCGTCTTGAGGAACACGACGGACAGCGTGTGCCCGTCCGGCACCGGGTCCGCGGCCGCGAACGGCCGGTGCGCGGCGGCCGCGGCGACCTCGGCGGGCGTCCGCAGGAAGGTCGCCACCTCGTAGCCGAGCGACTGCTGCAGGTGCCGCTCGATCCGCTCCTCCAGCTCGGCCGCGTCGGTCGACGGCGAGTCGAAGACGATGTTTCCGCTGGCGATGAACGACTCGACCCCGGTGAATCCCAGCGCCTCGAACAGCGAGCGGAGGTGGTCCATCTTCACGGTGTGGCCGCCCACGTTCAGGGCCCGCATGAATGCGACGTAGCGCTGCATCGGTCGATCGGAGCGAGGATCGGGGAGGTCGGATGCATGCGAGCGACCTGCGGACGCGGACGCTCGACCTGTCCGGGGCCGTGAGCCGGCAGCAGCGCGGATCACCAGACGCCGGGGATCAGCCTCCACCGGACCCGCCCGGCGTAGGCTTCGTAGCCGGCGAGGGTGCGCCGGAGGAACCGCTCCTCCAGGACGATGCGGCCGGCGAGTATGCCGATCGGGACCAGGGCCAGCAGCGCCCCCGCGTACGACTCCAGCCAGAGGCACATCCCGATCAGCACCGGAATGATCCCGGCGTACATGGGGTGCCGCACCACGGCGTAGACGCCGGTGTCGACGAGCGTGTGCCGGCGCTCCTGCTGGTGGCGCACGACCCTCACCGCGAACGCGTTGGTCCTCAGCACCTGGGCGATGATCCACCACCCGCCCGCGAAGAGGACCAGCCCGGCGAACGAGACCCCCGCGGCCGCCCGTGGCAGCAGGCGAAGGTGGAAGGCATCCACCGCACAGAACGCGATCAGCGCCGCGAACGAGGCCATGAACGAGAGCAGGAGCACCCGATCCGCTACGGGCTGCCCGCGGTGCAGCGGGAGCCCCGAACGCTCCGCCAGCAATTCGGGGTTCACGCGGATCGCGCCGACGGTGCCGACCGCCCGCATCACCAGCAGCACGCCGAGCAGCACCCAGGCACGCCGCCAGTCCAGCGTCCCCGCCGGCACGAACAGGAGCGCCGCGAAGAGGCCGACGTATACCAGGATGCCCGCAATCGCCCGTGCGGTCGACATGCCCCTCCCCTCCGCGTCCGGTGGGGCTCAGTGCGCCGGGAGCCTGTACTCGAGCTCGTAGAAGTGCTTCCCCTCCACGATGTTGATGGTCATCGTGCCGGCCACGCCCGCGAGCTCGCCGGTGCCGGAGTCGGGGACCACGGAGATGCTGAGCGTCGGCGCGCCGCGGTTCATGATGCCGTTGTGCTGCAGCGCGAAGGTGCCGGTCCTCCCCTGCAGCGTGCCGGTGACGCGCTCCATCGCGACGTAGCCCGCCGAGCCCTCCACGTCGGAGCGGACGGCGAGCATCTGGCCCTTGCTCGTCCCTTCCAGGTCTCCGTGGAATTGCTTGTCGAGCGACAGCCTGCCGATCGACGGATCGCCGTTCTCGTCCGGCGCCTGGGGGTTCATCTTCACCTCGAACGTTCCGCTCGCGTGGTTCGTCACGACGCTCTCCCTGTGGGTTGCACCCGGAGCGGGCGATTCGGCCTGCGCGGCCGTGGCCGAGGCGATGCCCAGCGACAGCAGGACACCGGCGACTGCGGCGGCGGCGCGAACCCGATTCTTCATGCTGGCTCCGTGGATGACGGATGCTGTGAGCTCGTCCCACCGGCGGCGGGCGGCCGGGAGAATTAACCGCGGGGCAGTCCGCGGACAACAGCGATCATCATCGGGAGCACCGAGGACCGGGGATTTCCGTCTCTCTGGTCCTCCGCTCCTCCGGGTGAGACATTCCGTCCGGACCGATGGCACAGGTGCATCAGCCGAAGCGCGGAGAGATGGCAAAGCTGTGGACGAGTGACACCCCGGAGGACTGGCAGCACGCCCTCGACGCCTACGAGGGCGTGATCGACGCGCAGGGCGTCGCGCGGCTGGCGGAGCTGGACCGGTGGTACCGCGACGAGCTGCCGGCGGCGATCGCGGGGCGCAGTGCCGCCCACGTCACGCACGAGGAGCTGGTGCGGACGACGGAGTGGAAGATGGCGCGCGGGATCTGGCGCGGGCGCAACCTGGCGCTGGTCCGCGGCAATCCGCCGGAGAAGGTCGTGCGGACCAGCACCGGGGCGCTGGCGGCGATCCCGGACCCCAAGCTCCCCATCGCGCGGCTGGCGGAGCTCGACGGCGTCGGGCCGGCCACGGCGTCGGCGATCGCTTCGGCGGCGGCGCCGGAGGTCTACCCCTTCTTCGACGAGCTCGTGGCGGCGCAGGTGCCGGGGCTGGGCGAGGTCGCCTTCACCCCCGCCTTCTACGCGAAATACGCCGACGCGCTGCGGCAGCGGGCGAGCCGGCTCGGCTGGACGCCGGTGATGGTGGAGCGCGCGCTCTGGGCCCACGTCGGCGGGAAGAAGGGCACGCGCGGGCGCTAGGCGTGCTTGACGACGATCCCCTGCCCCCACGGCAACGCGACGATGGTGTCCGCGCGGCTCGCGAAGTATGCGTCGAAGGTGCGGCGGACGCCCGGATCGTCGTAGTCGTCGGCGACGATGATCCCGCCCGGGAGGAGCCGCGGTTGGAAGAACTCCAGCGCGTCGCGCGTGCTCGGCTCCAGGTCCAGGTCCAGGTGCACGAACGAGAACCGCTCGTCCTCCAGCCCCCTGGCGGTGTCGGGGAAGACGCCGGCGTGCACGTGCACGCCCGGGTAGGGCGCTAGCAGCCGCTCCACCCCGGCGCGCGTCCCGTGGGTCGTCTTGAAGTGCCGGCGCAGCTCGGCGGAGCGCCCGGTGTCCGCCGCCGCGTCCGCCGGCGCCTGAAGCGTCTCGAACACGTCGAACAGGTGCAGGGGCGCATCGCCCTTGGCCTCGCAGATCAGGCGCGCGGACGCCCCGGCGAACACGCCCGCCTCCGCCATCGCGCCCCCGAGCCCGCGGCACGCCCGCACGCACGCCAGGATCTGCAGCGCCGACGCATCCTGCACGAGCAGCGCAGCGAGCGCGTGCGTCTCGCGGACGAGCGCCAGGTCGCGGCGCCCCGCGGCGTCGGCCATGTGCACGACGGCCGCCCCGCGCCGCCCGAGCAGCGAGCGCAGGAGCCGTCCCTTGAAGCTGTAGTCGCTCAGCATGTGGGGATATGGGGGTCGATCGACGGTGCGCGACAGGAATCACGGCTGCGGGCGCCAGGGGTCGCCGGCGTTGAAGTGCTCGTACACGGCGCGGGAGACGGCCCGGATCAGGCGATACCCCTCGTTGCCGGGCTCGTAGCCGGTGTCCGCCTGGTCCTTCGTGATCACGCTGAGCACGTAATCTCCCGACGGCGCGTTCACCAGCAGCACCTCGGACCGTGAGCGGTCCACGAAGCCCTGCTTCGACGCGGCCTGCACCGTGGGCGGGATCTGCGAGAGCCCCACGCCCTTCCAGTAGCTGTTGGTGAGCAGCCGGTACATCGCCTCCGACGCGCGCGGGCTGGCGGCGCGCCCCTCGCGGATCATCACCAGCGCCTCGGCGATCTCGCGCGGCGTGGTCTGGCCCCAGCCGTAGGCCGATCGCGCCTCCTCGCGCCCCGGCGTGCGGGAGTTCACGCGCGTCTGCTGGAAGCCGTGCCCCGCCAGCCACTCGTTCACCGTCGCCCCGCCGCCCACCAGCGCCTGGATCCACAGGCTGGCCACGTTGTCGCTCACCGTGAGCATCAGGAAGGCGAGCTCCGAGACCGGCAGCGTGTCGCCCGCCATCATGTATCCCACCACGTCGGTGCTCTCCACGTAGCGGTAGTGCAGCGTGTCGGGGTACGCCACCCGGGCGTCCAGGTCCAGCTTTCCCTGCTCCACCTGGTCGAACAGCGTGAGCAGGATGGGCACCTTGATCATGCTCGCGGTGGGGAACACCGAGTCCGCATTGAGCCTCGCGTTCACACCGGTGCGGAGGTTCCGCACGTAGATGCCGACCTGGCCGTGGAACCCGCGCGTGAGCGCCTCCAGCCGCGCCGTGAGCGCCGAATCGGGGGCAGGCTCCGCGCGCTGCGCGTGGAGCGGAGCGGCCGCGGCGAGCGCGAGCAGCGCGAGACGGGCGATTCGAATCGGTGTGGAGCGCATGGATCGGCGGAAGGTTCGGGCGGTGTGTGCGACGCTGTGGACACGGGTCTTGCGGGCCGGCGCGGGGGCCGTAACTTTTGAGCGCGTTCCGAATGAATCCCGAAGCCGAGGACAGGCTCCGCGGACGCGTTCGGACCTCCTGGACTCCAAACCCGCGCGAGGCCCGCCATGTCGACCGTATCTCCGCCCACCGCCGCCGCCATCACCCCCGAGGCGCTGCTGAAGCACTGGCAGGGCCACCGCCGCCTGACCCGGCGGATCATCGAGGCGTTCCCCGAGGACCAGCTCTTCAGCTTCTCGGTCGGCGGGATGCGCCCCTTCGGCGAGCAGGCGATGGAGATGATCAGCATGTCGGAGCCGATGGTGCGCGGCACCGTCACGGGCGAATGGAACCTGTCGTTCGAGCGCGACCCCAAGCCCAAGGCGGAGGTCCTCCGGCTCTGGGACGAGGGCACGCATCAACTCGACGCGCTCTGGCCGCAGATCCCCCCGGGCCGCTTCCAGGAGACGATGACGGCGTTCGGCCAGTACGAGGGGATCGTGCACGACCTGCTGCTCTACGTGATCGACAACGAGATCCACCACCGCGGCCAGGGCTACGTCTATCTCCGCGCCCTCGGCATCGAGCCGCCGCCGTTCTACGTGCGCGACTGAACTCAAAAGAAAGGTCGCCTGGCATATCCGCAAATTCACCGGGATGAATGAATCCCGAATCCGGCTGAAGAGTGTGTGCGAGGGAAACCGCCTGGTCTCACACGGGTCGACGGAGTCAACGGTGAACATCAAAACCGTTGACTCCGTCGACGTTCTTTTCAGGATTCGGAATACGCCCGGTGATCGGCACGCGGGTTGCCGCAACGTGCCTCCTTCGGCGTCCACGGACATTCCGGAAGGGGGACCGATGGGAGGAGAGAAGGGATCGGAGCGCATCCGCGACTGGCCTGAGGCGTCGCGCGAGGCCACACAGCTCGTGATCGACCAGTACGGCGAGCCCGACGAGGCGACCGACACGCAGCTCACCTGGCACAAGCCCGGTCCCTGGAAGCGGATCGTCGCGTCGAAGGCCTTCTACCAGCACGACTTCCCCGCTCCGCACCAGGACGTGGTGGAATCGGTGATCGACTACCGCGTCCCCGTGGACAAGTTCACGCCTCTCGCCGAGTTCGACGGGAGCGTGATCGTGGAGCGCACCGCCGGCGAGGTATCCGCCCGCTGCCACGACGAGCAGGCCAACCTGCTGGCGCTCAACCTGATGCACGACATCGTCACCGGCGCGAAGACCGCGCAGGAGGCCCGGGACTACTACGCGAAGGAGTTCGCCGACTTCCGCCGCAAGAAACCCACGCCGTACATGGAGAAGCTGCGGTTCACCCCCAGCTCCCGCGACGCCGCCGACCCGGACAATCGCGTGCTCTCGGACGAGGATCTGAAGCAGGCGGAGGAGGAGGGGAAGCGGAGCGAATAAGAGCAGTAGCGGCTCATACCAGATTTCGCGATTGATACCATTTTCCTGAGTTGTTTGTGCAATTGCACGCCGCAGGTAGGGATAGCTGGTAAGGGAGGCAAGGACTGGTGGGTCGTATTCGCACACGACTCTCGCCGCGTCCTCGGCGAGCGCCCGCAGCCCTGCAGGCAGATCAACAGCGAGCCGCTTGCGCAGATCCGCTCTCCATAGGTCGTCCGCTCGTCGAGCAGGCGAACGAGCGGGCCGTGGAGGCCGGTCAAATCCCCCACGCAGTGGCCAGGGCGGCCCGCTCGCGCTCGGCCTCGGCGACGTCGCCGCCGCTCGCGAGGCGCA
>DASYJZ010000206.1:0-2613 GCA_035995965.1 Longimicrobium sp.
ATGAGATCGGCCCGCCGGTGACGGCGGGCGGTGGGGATAGATGGCGGAGCCTGCAGAGCAGACGTCGTGGCGCGAGTCCCTGGGCGAGATGCGGTCCTTCCTGGTGATCTGGGTGGGACAGTTCGTCTCCGCGCTGGGGTCCGGGCTCACCGGCTTCGCCATTCCCGTGGTCGTGTTCCAGAAGACCGGCTCGGCCGAGCAGTTCGGGCTGCTGCTCTTCGCCTGGATCCTCCCGGCGCTCCTCCTCGCGCCGGTGGCGGGAACGCTGGTGGACCGCTGGGACCGGCGCCGCGTCCTGATCGCCGCCGACACCGGCTCGGCGGTGATGACGCTGCTGCTCGCCGGGCTGGTGCTCTCCGGCCGCTTCGAGCTCTGGTACCTGTTTCTGGCCACGGTGCTGGCGTCGCTGATCTCCGCCTTCCAGGAGCCGGCCTTCACCGCCTCCATCGCCGCGCTGGTGCCGCGCCGCCAGTACGCCCGCGCCATCGGGCTGGTGCAGCTCCTGGGGTCCACGAGCGCGATCCTCGCCCCGCTGATCGCCGGCGCGCTGGTGGTCACCATCGGGCTCGGCGGGATCATGCTGATCGACGCGGCCACCTTCGTGGCGGCGATCGCGGGGCTGCTCCTGGTCTCCATCCCCCGTCCGCCCCGGATCGAGGCCGACGCCCCCGCCGCCGAGGGGCCGGCTTGGCGGGCCGCCGGGCGGCGCTTCCTGCACGAGGCCGCGCAAGGGCTGCACTTCCTCCGCGCGCGGCCCGGGCTGTTCGGGATGCTGGCGGTCTTCGCGCTCACCAACTTCTGGGGCGGCTTCCTCAACCCCCTGCTGTCGCCGATGGTGCTCTCGTTCGCCCAGCCCGTGAAGCTCGCCACGGTGCAGGCCGCCGCGGGGGCGGGGTCGGTGCTGGGGGGGCTGGCGATCGGGATCTGGGGCGGGCCCCGGCGCCGGATCGCCGCCGTGGCCGGGTCGCTGACGCTGGGCGGCCTCTGCACCGTGGTCATCGGGCTGCGGCCGTCCGTGCCGCTGATCGCCGGATCGGTGTTCGTCTGGGCCCTCTCGTCGCCGATGATGACGGCGAGCAGCTCGGCGATCTGGATGAGCAAGACGCCACAGGCGCTGCTGGGCCGCGTCTTCGCCGTGCGGCGCATGGTCGCCGGGTCGATGATGCCGCTGGCGGTGCTCATGGCGGGGCCGCTCGCGGAGCGCGTGTTCGAGCCGCTGCTGGTCCCGGGCGGCGCCCTGGCTGCGAGCGTGGGCGCCGGTATCGGGGTCGGGAAGGGCCGCGGCATCGCGCTGATGTTCGTGCTCATCGGCGGGCTGATGGCGCTCACCGGGCTGGCCGCGTGGGTGGTGCCCAGCATCCGCCACGTGGAGCGCGACGTTCCCGACGCGCCGCACGCGCCGCACGCACCGCCGACCATCCCCGCCGCGCCGCAGCCGGCCGGCGAGGAGCTCGAGGTCGCCGCGACGGGGTGATCCCGCCGGGCGCCGTTTACTTACCACCGTCCACGAGGAAGAGATGAGCGACGAGCGCGAAGACACCACCATCTACAAGGCGGTGGTGAACGACGAGGAGCAGTACTCGATCTGGCCCGCCGACCGCGAGCTGCCGCTGGGCTGGCACGACGCGGGGAAGCAGGGGCTCAAGCCCGAGGTGCTGGCCTGGATCGAGGAGGTCTGGACCGACATGCGCCCCAAGTCGCTGCGCGACAAGATGCAGCAGGCCGGCCTGGGCTGATCGCCGCCCCGCAGCACGTCCCCGGCGCTCGCCCGGGGACGCCGCGCCGGCCGCGTGCCGCGGCGGCGCCATCGACCGCACCGGGGGTGCACCCGGCGCGGACGAGCCATTTCAATCAACGGAACGTTCGATGGCTGACGACCAGGCGGCGCTGCACACGGTAGGCGTGGTGGGCGCCGGGGTGATGGGGGTGGGGGTGGCGCAGAACCTGGCGCAGACCGGCCACCGCGTGCTCCTCCTCGACCTCTCCGACGCCGTGCTGGAGCAGGCGCGCGCGGAGATCGCCAAGGGGCTGCGCTTCCACGCGATGTTCTCGAAGCAGAAGGGCGGTCCCCCCGCGGGAGAGGTGATGGAGCGCATCACCTTCACCACCTCGTTCGACGGCTTCGCCGAGGCCGACTTCGTGGTGGAGAACGTCACCGAGAAGTGGGAGGCGAAGAGCCCCGTCTACCCGGTGCTCGACGCCGTCTGCCCGCCGCGCGCCTGCTTCGCCGCCAACACCTCGGCATACTCCATCACCCGCATCGGCTCGCTCACGCAGCGGCCCGACCGGGTGCTGGGGATGCACTTCATGAACCCGGTGCCGCTCAAGCCCACGGTGGAGGTGATCCGCGCCTTCCACACCTCCCCGTCCACCGTCGACACCGCGCTGGCGCTGCTGAAGGGGATGGGGAAGGAGGGGATCGTGGTGAACGACATGCCCGGCTTCGTCTCCAACCGGGTGCTGATGCTCACCATCAACGAGGCCGTCTGGCTGATCCAGGACCAAGTGGCCAGCGCCGAGGACGTGGACCGCATCTTCGTGACCTGCTTCGGGCACAGGATGGGGCCGCTCGCCACCGCCGACCTGATCGGGCTCGACACCATCCTCTACAGC
>DASYJZ010000207.1:0-10227 GCA_035995965.1 Longimicrobium sp.
GCAGGCGATGGAGGGCACGCCCTTCCGCCAGGAGCAGGAGGGCCTCCGCGTCGCCGGCCAGGTGCGCGAGGTCACCGCCACCGGCCCCGACGCCCGCGTGACGGTGGACGTGGAGGTGACGAGCCCGTCCGGCTCCGTCTCCACCTCCGTGAGCGGCGCGCCCGGCAAGACGCTGGTCGTCGGCACGCAGAAGCGCACCGGCGGCGGCGCCATCATCGCCGCGGTGACGCCGGAGGTCGCGCCGGGCGGAGCAGCGGCGACGGGCGGACGTCCGTAGATTCGTCCGCGCTCGCGGGTGGCCCCGCCGGAGCGCACCAACCTTTGACCTGCCGATGCCCGAGCGCCGCATCTTCACCTTCGACACCACGCACCACGCGCTCTGGGCCGAGGAGATCGCCCGGGAACGCAACCTCCCCGCGGACGCGGTCCCCGCGCCGGCGGCGGCGAACGCGCGCTGCAGCCTGGCGCTGGAGACCCTCCCCGGGGACGTCGCCCTCCTCTCCGCCGCGCTCGACGAGGAGGGCGTGCCGTTCGCGCTCTACTCGTCCTCGTCGTCGGAGTCGTAGCCGCCGCTCCCCGGCCCCGGGGCGACGGCGAAGAGCGTGTCCTCCTCCTCGTCCTCGCGCGGCGCGGCGGTGGGCATCCCCGCCGTCACCTCGCCCCAGCGGGTGAACACGTCGCCCATCCAGTCGTAGATCGTCTTCATCCCCCGGCGCAGCCGCTCCATGTTCGCGGCGCGCTCGGCCGCGGGGAGTGTCAGCGCGTCGCGCAGCTTCAGCGCGCACCCTTCGGGGTCGTATGGGTTGATCAGCGTGGACCCGTCCGCCATCTCCTCCGCCGCGCCGGCGAACTCGCTCAGCAGCAGCACCCCGCGCCCGTCCACCTGGCTGGCGACGAACTCCTTCGCCACCAGGTTCATGCCGTCCTGCAGCGACGAGACGATGCACACGTCCGCCAGCCGGTAGAGCATCGCCAGCCGCGCGGCGGGGAGCGACTGCTTCACCAGGTGGATGGGACGCCAGCCGGGGGTGCCGAAGCGCTCGTTGATCTCCCGCACCTGCCCGTCCACCTTCTGCGACAGCTCGTCGTACGCTTCGATGTCGCTGCGGCTGGGGACGGCCACCTGGATGAAGGTGAAGCGCTCGCGGTACTCCGGGTAGCGGTCCCAGAGGAACTCCAGCGCCTTGAACTTCTCCGGCAGCCCCTTGCTGTAGTCCAGCCGGTCCACCCCGATGCCGATCATCCCCCCCGGCGGCGCGTACCGGGCCCGCAGCCGCTCGGCCTGCTCCTCGAACCCCTCGGCCACCGCGCCGTCGCGGAACTGGTCGACGTCGATGGAGATGGGGAAGTCGCCCACGTGGCAGGTGTGCCCGTCGAGCGTCGCGGTCCGGTTCGGGAAGTCGACCTCCGCGCCCGCCAGCCGCCGCGCGCAGCGCAGGAAGTTGTCCGCGAACTGGGGGAGGTGGAACCCCATCAGGTCGTTCGCCAGCATCCCCCGCAGCAGGTAGCCGGAATGGGGAGACAGGCGGAAGATGTCGATGGGCGGAAACGGGATGTGCCAGAAGTGCGCGAGCGTGGCGTCCGGCCGGCGCGCGCGCACGAAGAGGGGCGCGAGCGCCAGGTGGTAGTCCTGGAACCAGATCGCCGCCTCCTTGCCGCGCACCTCCTCGAGCACCGCGTCGGCGAAGCGCCGGTTCACGCGCCGGTAGCGCTCCCAGTAGCGCGAGCGGATGCGCGTGAGGTCCGGCCGCAGGTGGCAGAGCGGCCAGAGGAACTGGTTGCTGAAGCCCAGATAGTAGCGGTGGATGTCGTGGTGCGTGAGCCACACGCGGCGCAGCGTGTACGCCGGGTCCTCGGGGGGCACGCGCACGCGGCTCGCGGAATCCGCGGCGGCCGCGTCGGCCTCGCCGCTCCCCCACGCCACCCACATCCCGCCCAGCGCCTGCATCAGCGGGTCGAGCGCGGAGGTCAGCCCGCCGGCGGGGCGGCGCACGTCCATCTCGCCCACCTCCTCGCTCCAGCGGTGCTCGTAGGGCTCGCGGTTGGAGACGACCACCAGCCGGCGGTCGTCGAAGTGGCGCGTGAACAGCGGGCCGAGCTCTTCGGGACGAATCGACATGGACCCGGGTGTGAGAGTGCGTGAGTGCGTGAAAGCGGACCGGCGCACGCTCCGGCTCGGCGCCCTCTCCGGCTCGCTCAGGCTCGCCACCTCTCCGCGCTCTCAGGCGTGGGGAGAGGGCGCTAGAGCGTGAACCTCCGCCGCGCCATCCGGCTCACGCGCGCTGGGCGATCGATGAGCTCGTCGCCGTCGCCGTCCGCGATTGCGTCGACGTCGTCGGTGGCATCGTCCTCGTCGTTCCCCCGTCCGGCTCCCTCCGCCGCCTGGCCGACGCTGGCGTGGAGGGCGCGGGCGGAGGTTCGCGTGCGGCGGCCGGCGCGGCCCAGGCCGCGGGCGGAGCGGACCACGAACCGCGCCCGGTCCGCCACCCCGTCGCCCGGGGCGAAGAGGAGCGCCAGGCCGGCGCCCAGCAGCGTGCCGAAGACCAGGCCGGTCAGCAGGTTCCTGCGCTTCGAAGACTCGTCGTAGTACATGCCGCCCGTGGAAACAGATAGTGTGGAGGGTGCTCCCTCCATCAGCCCGGCAACGCCCGTGCCGCGCGCCTTTCCGGCACCGCCTACGAGGCCCGCGAAGTGGGGTGCATCGGCTTGTGCCGCGCCGCCGCCGCGCTATACATTAACGCCGGCCCCACCCAGCGCCACCGTCCCGCTTCTTGCAGACCGGAAGCGGCGCGGACGAAACCGGAACCAAGGCTCGCGGACAGATGACGGACTCCAGCAAGACTGTCCTCCTCGTGGAGGACAACGAGGACAATCGGACCGTCTATCGGACGATCCTCGAGCACTTCGGCTACCAGGTGATCGAGGCGCGCAACGGCGAAGACGGGGTGAACATGGCGCGCGAGCAGCACCCCGACCTGATCCTGATGGACATCTCCATCCCGCTCATCGACGGGTGGGAGGCCACCCGCATCCTCAAGAGCGAGCCCGGGACCTCCGACATCCCCATCATCGCGCTCACCGCGCACGCCCTGGCGACGGACCGCGCCAAGGCCAACGAGGTCGGGTGCGACGGCTACCTGGCCAAGCCGTGCGAGCCGCGGCGCGTGGTGGCCGAGGTGGAGCGCTTCATCGGCGCGGGGCGGGAGGCGAAGGCTTGAGCGAGGCCGACGGCGGCCGCCAGGAGCCCGTGCGCGTCCTGGTGGTCGACGACCTCCCCGACAACGTGGAGATCCTGCGCGCGCGGCTGGAGTCGCGCGGGTACGCCGTGGCCACCGCGTCGAACGGCGAAGAGGCGCTCACCGCGGTGCACGCCGACCCGCCGCAGCTCATCCTCTGCGACGTGATGATGCCGGGGATCGACGGTTACGAGGTGGCGCGCCGCATCAAGCGCGACGAGTCGCTCCCCTTCATCCCCATCATCCTGGTCACGGCGCTCAGCGAGACCGAGCACATCGTGCAGGGCCTCAACACCGGCGCCGACGACTACATCGCCAAGCCGTACCACTTCCAGGAGCTGGAGGCGCGGGTGCGCGCCATGCTCCGCATCAAGCGGCTGCAGGACGAGCTCGATCTGAAGAACCGCGAGCTCGAGGTGGCCAACAAGCGGCTGAAGAAGCTCTCCATCACCGACGGCCTCACCGAGCTCTTCAACCACCGCCACGTGCACGAGCTGCTGCACGAAGAGTTCGAGCGCTCGCGCCGCAGCCAGGAGCCGCTGGCGGTGGTGATGATCGACCTGGACCGCTTCAAGGCCGTGAACGACACCTACGGCCACCCCACCGGCGACGTGGTGCTCTACGAGACGGCGCGCATCCTCAAGGAGACGGCGCGCGAGATCGACATGGTGGGGCGCTACGGCGGCGAGGAGTTCATCGGCATCCTCCCCAACACCGACGAGGAGGAGGCGGCGCGCTTCGCCGAGCGCGTGCGCACCGCGATGGAGGCGCACGTCTTCAAGGACGAAGGCACCGAGCTCCGCATGACCTGCTCGTCGGGGGTCGCCAGCTTCCCGGCCGAGGGCGTGGACGCCCCGGAGGAGCTGCTGAAGAGCGCCGACGCCGCCCTGTACCTCGCCAAGGAGAGCGGGCGCAACCGCGTGGAGCGCGCCTCGCAGCTGCCCGCCGGCCAGGACTGACGTGACCCCTCCCGCCCCTCCGGAGCTCGCCGCCCGCGCGGCCGAGCTCCGGGAGTCCCTGGAACGAGCCAGCCACGAGTACTACGTGCTCGACGCCCCGACGCGGTCGGACGCCGAGTACGACCGGCTGTTCCACGAGCTCAAGCGCCTGGAGGAGGCGCACCCGGAGCTGCGCACCGCCGACTCGCCCACGCAGCGCGTGGGCGCGGAGCCCGCGTCGAAGCTGGAGAAGACGGAGCACCTGGCGCCCATGCTCTCGCTGGACAACGCCTTCAGCCCCGAGGAGCTGGAGGCGTGGGAGACGCGCAACGCCCGCATCGCCGACGAGGTGCGCGGCGCCGGCTACGTGGTGGAGCCCAAGATCGACGGGCTGGCGATCGCGCTGACGTACCAGGACGGCGCCTTCGTGAAGGGCGCCACGCGCGGCAACGGCACCATCGGCGAAGACGTCACCCGCAACCTGCGCACGATCCGGCAGATCCCGCTCAGGCTGCACGCGGACGGGCCGCCTCCCCCGCCGCTGATGGAGGTGCGGGGCGAGGTGTACATGAGCCTTCCCGGCTTCGAGAAGATGAACCAGGGGCGCGCGGCCGAGGGGCTGGCCACCTTCGCCAACCCGCGCAACGCCGCCGCCGGCGCCCTCCGCCAGCTCGATCCCGCCATCACCGCCACCCGCCCGCTGCGCTTCTTCGCCTATGCCGTGGAGACCGGGCGCGGCGAGCCGCCGTTCGCCAGCCAGTGGGACCTGCTCCAGGCGCTGAAGGCCTGGGGCTTCCCCGTCAACGAGCTGGCGCGGACCTGCCCCTCGCTGGCCGAGGTGCTGGAGTTCGTCACCGGGTTCGAGCGCACCCGCAGCACGCTGGGCTACGAGGTCGACGGGGTGGTGGTGAAGGTGAACCCCCTCCCGCTGCACGCGGAGCTGGGCGTCGTCGGCGGACGGGAGCCGCGCTGGGCCACGGCCTACAAGTACGCGCCGGACCTGGTGGTCACCACCCTGCGCTCGATCGAGGTGAACGTCGGCCGCACCGGGGCGCTCAACCCGTACGCGGTGCTGGAGCCGGTGGAGGTCGGCGGCGTGGTGGTCAAGCTGGCGACGCTGCACAACGAGGAAGACATCCGCCGCAAGGACATCCGCGCCGGCGAGAAGGTGCTGGTGAAGCGCGCGGGGGAGGTCATCCCCCAGGTGGTCGGGCCGATGCTGGAGGAGGGGCAGGAGCGCGGGCCGCTCTTCACCCTCCCGGACCACTGCCCCGCCTGCGGCACGCCGGTGGAGAAGCCCGAGGGCGAGGCGATGGTCTACTGCCCCAACTCCGCCTGCCCGGCGCGGATCTACTGGGGAATCGTGCACTTCGCCTCGCGCGGCGCGATGGACATCCGCGGCCTGGGCGAGCGGACCATCGACCAGCTCCTGCGGCCCCGTCCCGCCGCCGAGTCGGGCGAGGGCGACGCGCCGGCCGCGGATGCCGCGCCCAGCGTGTCGACCGCGGCCGCTGCGTCCGGGGTGCCTGCCGAGGAGGTTGGCGACACCGTTCCTGGAGATGCGGATACCACGCCGGCGCGCAACGCGCTGGTCAGGGACGTGGGAGACCTGTATTCTTTGTCTCTCGGCGACCTTCTCAGGCTCGACGGCTTCAAGGACAGGTCCGCGCAGAACCTGCTCGACGGCATCACCGCGTCGAAGCAGCAGGGGCTGGCCCGCGCGCTCTTCGGCCTGGGTGTGCGCCACGTGGGCGAGGTGGCGGCGCAGACGCTGGCGCGGCACTTCGGCTCCATCGACCGGCTGATGGCCGCGACGACGGAGGAGATCGAGACGGTGCGCGGGATCGGCCACGTGATGGCCGAGGCGCTGCACGCCTGGCTCGCCGAGCCGCGCAACCGCGAGACCGTCGAGAAGCTGCGCGCCGCCGGGGTGAAGCTGACCGAGGAGCAGGGCGCCCCGTCCGAGGGCCCGTTCAGCGGCCTCACCTTCGTGATTACGGGGACGCACCCCACCATGTCGCGCCCCGAGCTGACGGACTTCATCGAGCGCCGCGGCGGCCGGGTGACCGGCGGCGTCACCGGGAAGACGAACTACCTGGTGGCGGGCGAGGACGCCGGCTCCAAGCTGGCGAAGGCGCGCGAGTTCGGCGTGAAGGAGCTCACCGAGGTCGAGCTCGTCGCCCTGGCCGAGGCCGGCGGCGAATCGGCCGACGATACGGACGATGGACCCGGATCCCCACCCGACACCCCGCAACTGGGCCTGCTATGACCACCGCGACCGAGACCGAGACGCAAGCCAGGTTCGTGCAGGTGCCCGCCGGCCTGATCAGCTCCCTGCGGCGCGCGCTGGCCAACGACCGGCAGCCGCTGGAGGCCGTGAACCTGCTGCGGCAGGTGGGCTACGAGGTGGGCGAGGCGGTGCACCAGGCGCTCTCCGGCCACCTGGCCGCGAGCGGCGGCGACGCCCGCGAGCTGGATGCGGACGCCTTCTGGCAGGGCGTGAGCGACTACTTCGAGGGCGTGGGATGGGGCCGGGTGGAGCACCGGCGGCTGCACCCCGGCTTGGGCGCGCTGGACCTGGTGGACTGGATCGAGGCGGGCAGCGACGGCGGCCCCGCCGGGTGCCACCTGTCGACGGGGTTCTTCACCGACCTCCTCGGCCGCGTCGCCGGCGACGGCGTGGTGGTGATGGAGGTCCCCGCCGAGGCCGGCCGCTCGCGCCTCCTCTTCGGCAGCGGCGAGACCCTGGGCGCCGTCTACCAGTCCCTCGCCTCCGGCGCAAGTCTCGACGAGGCCGTCGCTAAACTCGGCTGAGCAAACGACAACAACGGGTCTCACGCAGAGACGCGGAGCCGCAGAGGGAGACATTCCTCGGCGGCTCCGCGTCATTCGCGTGAGACCCCAGTGTTTGGACCCTACGCTGTCGCGCCGGCGAGCAGATCGTCGATCGGCGCGACGTCCGCCAGCGCGCGGAGGCCGAACTGCGGGTTCGCGTTCAGCAGATGAACGAAGCGGTACAGCGCGGTCTCGGCGACGCGCTTCCCCTTCAGCAGCTTCGACACGTAGCCGGGGGAGAGCCCGAGCAGCCTCTCCAGGTCGCCCTGCGTGATCTTGAGCGCCGAGAGCGCGAGGCCGAGCTCCTGCTGCAGCCGCTCGGCGCGCAGGCGCCGGTACGCGGGCTCCAGCACCGCATCGAGCGCCTTGCTCGTGTCGTCATCGAGCAGCGATTCTCCGCACACGTCGCACGTCGGCACGAATACGTCGGCCTCGACGGGGATCTCGCGCTCGTCCCGGTACTGGAGCACCGAGCCGCGCAGGTTCCGCGGGGCGATGATCCCCTCGCCGCAGAAGTAGCACGAAACGCCCGGATCGACCTTTTTCATGGCTTCCTCAATCCGCGTTGAGTGCAGGTGACGATCCCGGCGGGCGTCGGGATGTCCCACTGCGGCAGGTGGCACGATACGATCAGCAGGCGCGCCGGGCTCCCGGTGATGAACAGCTTCACGTACCACGAGATTCCCTCTCGCACCACGCCGTACTCGTCTGCCGGGGTTCCGTCGCGCATGAGGGTGCGGCGGAAGAAGTTCTCCTCGGCGAGGCCGCGAACCACTTCCTTCGCGAAGGCCACGGATCCCCCGTAGTCCCACCCGAAGTGCGCCGCGATCATCTCCGCCGCGGTGCTTCGGGCCACCGTTACGCGCCGTGAATCCGCCAGGCAGGCACGCACTTCGGCCAGCGGGTGCTGTGGTCCCGCAGACTGTTTCATGGGACTGAGTCCTAAGATAATGGAAGACCGCTGGATTGGCAAGCGGCAACCAATCTCCGCTCCTCCCATCTGCCGCGGTAGCCGTCCCGCGCGCGCGAACGACGGATACGCCCGCCCCTGTGAGGCCGTCCTGATCGAGGTAGATGCCGATGGCGCTGCGGTTGCGTAGTTTCCGACGCCGTGGGTGTCCGCGAAGGCGGACTGCGTGGTGTCGTAGCGGCGAGCTCACTCGCAATCGTCGCAACTGTGGATCGAGGATCGAGGACCCGAATGCCCCGCACGATGGCCCTGGACTATGGCGAGCGCCGCATCGGCGTGGCGGTGAGCGATCCGACGCGTACCATCGGGTCGCCGCTCACGACGCTGCAGCGCCGCGCCGGCAAGCGCCCGCCGTGGCCGGAGATCGCGAGGTTGGTCGAGGAGCACGAGGTGGACGAGGCCGTGGTCGGGCTGCCGCTCGCCCTCTCCGGCGACGAGACCGAGTGGACCGCGGAGGTCCGCGGCTTCGGCGACGACCTGGCGCGGCGCACGGGGCTGCCGGTGCACTGGATCGACGAGCGGCTCACCTCGGTGGCGGCGGAGCGGGCGGTGCGCGGGATGGGGCTGAAGCGCGGCGAGCGCGAGCAGAAGGAGCGGATCGACGCCGCCGCGGCCGCGCTCATCCTCGATGCCTACCTGCGCCAGCGCGACCGGGAGGCGCAGGGCTGATGCGGATGTCTATCGTGGGTACCAAGATGCCGAGCCTTTCGTTTTCACTCTCGCACCTTCGCACTCTCGCACTCGCCGCCGCGCTCGCCACGTCCGCGTGCGCGTCGGACAGCGGCGGCGACCCGCACGGGCCGCCGCTGCGCGTGAAGGTGCCGTCCGGCGCGACGCTGACCGTCGTCTCCGATTCGCTCGCCACGCGCGGCATCGTCACCTCCGCGCCGAAGTTCAGGCGCTTCGCGAACTCGAAGGACGCGGCCGCGAAGCTCAAGCCGGGGATCTACGAGTTCCGCGCGGGTGAGTCGTGGAAGGTGATCGTGGACAAGCTGGTCCGCGGCGACGTGGTGAAGGCGCGGATCGTGGTGCCCGAGGGATGGACGACCGCACAGATCGCCGCCCGGATCGCCGCGCAGCTCGGCGGCAACGCGGACTCCGTCCAGGCGCAGCTCACGGACACCGCCGCCGCCCGGAAGCTCGGCGTACCCGGGCCGACGCTGGAGGGTTACCTGTATCCGGCGACCTACGTCTTCCCGCTCGGTACGCCGCGGGAGAAGGCGATCGGGGAGATGGTGCGGCGCTACCGGTCCGCGTGGACGCCGGCGATGCGCGCGCAGCTCCCCGCCAGCGGGATGAGCGAGCGCGAGGTGGTGACGCTCGCCTCGATCGTGGAGCGCGAGGCGAAGGACTGGCGCGAGCGGCCGACCATTGCCGCCGTCTACCGCAACCGGATGAGGAAGGGGATGCGCCTCCAGGCCGACCCCACGGTGCAATACGCGCTCGGCCACCAGCGCGCGCGCCTCCTCTACCGCGACATCGCCTCCGTCGCGCAGGACCCGTACAACACCTACACGCACGCCGGCCTGCCGCCCGGCCCCATCGCCTCCCCCAGCCAGGGCGCGATCCAGGCCGCGCTGCAGCCCGCGAACGCCGACGTCCTCTACTTCGTCGCGCGCCCCAACGGCACGCACGTGTTCACGCGCACGCTGGCCGAGCACAATGCCGCCAAGCGCGCCGCCCGTGCGGAGGCGCGCGCGCTCACCGCCCCGAGCCGGTGAGCGCGCTGGCGGACCGTCTGCGCCTCGTCGTCATCACCGACCCGAGCTGTGGCGAGGGCCGCGAGCTCGTCGACGTCGTGCGCGCGGCGCTGCGCGGCGGCGCGCCCTGCATCCAGCTGCGCGCGAAGGAGCAGCCGGCGCGCGAGCAGGTGGCGCTCGCCCACGCGCTCTTGGCCGAGACGCACGCGGCCGGCGCCCTGCTCTTCGTGAACGACCGGCTCGACGTCGCCCTCGCCTCCGGGGCGGACGGCGTGCACCTGGGCCAGGACGACCTGCCGGTGGATGCCGCGCGCCGCATCGTCCCCGCCGGCTTCCTGGTCGGCATCAGCGCGGAGACGGCGGAGCTGGCGCGGGCCGCGGAGCGTGGCGGCGCGGACTACGTCGGCACCGGCCCCGTCTACGCCACCGGCAGCAAGGCCGACGCGGGCGACGCCGTCGGCTGCCACCGCCTCGCCGAGGTAGCGGCCGCCGTGCGCATCCCCATCGTCGCCATCGGCGGAATCGACGCGGCGAACGCGGCGGACGTG
>DASYJZ010000208.1:0-1921 GCA_035995965.1 Longimicrobium sp.
GCGTCCGATTCGCCCTGCCCGCGTCTCTCCGGCCCCTGCTCCGAGTGCTGGGGATGTGCGGCGGCCATCGGATCATCCCTTCCGCCGCTTTCGCATGACGACGCGGATGCTTCGCCACCGGACTTCTTAGACGCGACTCACCGTAGGGATCCCCGTTCGAGGGTGTCGTCCCGAGGCCCGGTGGGACGTACTCGCGGCAGCGACACCGACGTACCATCAAACACAGGGGACAGCCCGCATTCCGCAGGCTGTCCCCTGTCCCGTGTCCCCTGCCCCCTGCTGTTCCCGTCAGCCCGTCCGATGCACCATCGTCGCGCTCGCCTGGTCGGTGGGCTTGATGATGATCTCGTCGATGCAGACGTGCGGCGGGCGGGTCGCCACCCAGAGCACGGCGTCGGCGACGTCGTCCGCGACGAGCGGGGTCATGCCGCGGTACACCTTGTCCGCGCGCTCCCGGTCGCCGTGGAAGCGGACCACGCTGAACTCCGTCTCCACCATCCCGGGGTCCACCGAGCTCACCCGCACGCCGGTGCCGAGCACGTCCATCCGCAGCCCGCGGGTGATGGCGCCCACGGCGTGCTTGGTGGCGCAGTACACCGCGCCCCCCGGATACACCTCGTGCCCCGCCACGGAGCCCAGGTTGATCACGTGCCCGCGGCCCCGCTCCACCATCCCCGGCAGCACCGCGCGGGTGACGTAGAGCAGCCCCTTCACGTTGGTGTCGACCATCTCGTCCCAGTCGGCCGGGTTCGCCTCCCAGAGCTTGTCGGTCCCCCGGCCCAGGCCCGCGTTGTTGACGAGCACGTCCACCTCGCGCCACTCCGCAGGCAGACCGCCGAGGGTCTCGGCCACCGCGTCGGCGTCGGTCACGTCCAACTCCAGCGCGAGCACGTCGGTCCCCGCGCCGCGCAGCTTCTCCGCGGTCTCCTCCAGCCGGCTGGCCCGCCGGGCGGCGAGCACCAGCCGCGCCCCCTCGCGCGCGAAGGCCCGCGCGCACGCCGCGCCGATCCCTGCGCTGGCGCCGGTGATCAGCACGATCCGTCCGGACAGCGTCATCTCCTCCACCCCTTCCGCCTGGTTCGTCCCTCTCGCGAGGGGGTGATTCTACCGACGCCGCACCGGCCGGGCCACCCGCCGCTCACCGCGCCGTGCCGCAATGCGGGCAGCGCGTGGCGCCGTCGGGGAGCTCCTCGCCGCAGCGGGCGCAGAGTTCCACGCTGGGGAGCAGCGGCGCGGCCGGCTCCCGGCGCGCGGCCAGCGCCGCCTTCTCGTCGTGCTGCATGGCGTCGGTGACGGCGCCGGCGATGGCGCCGAGCTGCCGGCCGACGAGCGGGGGCGGCACCTCGGGGATGGCGCCCAGCACCAGCTCGCGCGTGAGCTCGCCGGCGGGCGGGCTCCAGCTCACCCGCAGCGTGGGCGGCGCGTCGCCCTCGGGCCACACGTCCACCCGCAGCACGTCGCGCAGCGCGATGGGGACGGGGGCGGCGCCCGGCTTCAGCGGCGCCACCCACAGGCTCCCGCCGCCCAGGAACAGGTCCACCGGCTTCGTCTCGATCCCCTCCAGGCCGGAGACGAAGGACAGGCGCGCGACGTACCCCGCGTCCCGCGGCATCCCCGCGGCGAAGCGCGCCGCCATCATCTTCGACTTCAGCACCGAGCGCGGGTGCGGCTGCCCCTGCATGGTCTCGCCCGACGGCGTGAACCGACGCGGCAGGGTGAAGACTCCGGGCGCGCCGGGCTTGCGGCGCTCCGCCATCGCGAAGATGAACCCCGCCGCCGGCGCGAGCGTCACCAGCAGGACGACGCCGACGCGGCTGCTGGGGAGGGTGAGCGCGGCGGTGAAGAAGATGAACACCCATCCCAGCGCGGCCGTAAGGCACCCCTTCCACCAGCGAGACTTCGTCGCGCGGTACGTCCCGTA
>DASYJZ010000209.1:0-9857 GCA_035995965.1 Longimicrobium sp.
CCTTGTCCAGCGGCACGCCGCCGTACACCACGCCCACGAACAGCTCCGTGTTGCGCGCGTAGTCACGCGCGCTCTCGGCCACCTGGATGGCGAGCTCGCGCGTGGGGCAGACGATCAGCGCGCGGAGGCCTTCCTTGCCGCGCAGCCGGTGGAGCGTGGGGAGCATGAAGGCGGCCGTCTTGCCGGTGCCCGTGGGCGCCCGGCCCAGCACGTCCTTGCCTTCGAGTGCAGCGGGGATCGCCTGCTGCTGGATGGGGGTGGGGATCACGTAGCCGAGCTCGGCCACGTTGCGCACCAGCTCTGGTGCGAGGTTCAGCTCGTCGAATCGCATTCTGTCCTTGTGCCCGGGCTCTCACTACCGGGTCCGTGTGGTCGGCGCGCGGCGGCCTGTTCCGCCCTTTCGCGTGTGCTCGCGCCTGGTGATGACTTCGCGGTCTTCCGCTGCTCTAGTGGTTGCGCTGCTTTCGCCAGCCGTGCGCCGCTCTCGCTCGTTGCGTCCCCCTGACCCTCATGCGGGCGGGCCGCCGAACGGCACGATCGGGCGTGACGTGAAGCAAACTCTGTAATTTAACCAACTTGCGCGTTTTCCGCCACTCGCGGCACCGAAGCGGCGCCTGGAGATGGGCGCGGTCCGACGCCGGCCTGCTCTCGATCCGGAGAATCTGGACACCCGGCTACGGGCTCTCGCGGCTCTCCTGTTCCGTCGCCGCGGCCAACTCCAAGCGGCGGCGAAGGTTGGCTGCACAGCCGCCGCACTGGGGCCAGAACGATGCGCAATGAATTCCGCAGTAAACCCGAACCAGAAGAAAACCGAAAGCAAACGGCGGCAATGACTTACGCTTGTGAAATCTTTCTCGAAAGAAAGCCCTTGACCGCGCTCGCCGGCTCCTGTATCATACTCCCCAGTGCAGCGCGACGGTCATCTCGGGGACGCCCGGGAGCCGCGCCGGCGAACCGCAAGGGGAGCTGGCACACGCGGAAAAGGCTGGACGTGCTGCGCCTGGTCGGTGGGACGGATTGGAGGGTCGGACGTAGGACGTTGCTGCTGCACTCCGTCGGCGGGCGCAAGCCGGTCGCACGGGGTCCAAAGGAGCCGGATGACGAATCCGGGGATCGGGCCAGAAACCCGAGGCAGCGGTCTCTCCAGAAGCCCGAAAGAACGATCCTTCGAGTAAAGGACCACCGAGCAGTCGGGCGGCGCCAGGCGAAAGCCGGGCGCCGCTCTCTTTTGTGCTCCTCGGTCTGGAGCGCGCTCAGCGTTCCGGGGGGAGCCGGTAGCGCAGGATTGCAGGCGTGGGGTACAGCCGCGAGGCGTAGAGCGTGCTCCCCTCCGGGTCCACGGCGATGCCGATGGCGTACGCGTCGAGCTTGAACACCCGCCGCAGCCGTCCCTCCCAGTCGTATTCGTGCACGAAGGTGCCGTAGAAGGCGTACCCGGGGATTTCTCCCCGCGCCCGACCCGAGTAGAGGCCGTAAATCGAGGCATTCGTCGCCGTCGCGTCCACGTAGCCGAAGCGGAGGTCCTCGCCGCTCGCCATCGTGGGATAGCCCGACCTGGATCGCACCTGGTAGATGGGCAGGAAGCCGGCCGGACCCGTCACCGCGAGGAGCGGGCGGCCGTGGGCGTCGAAGAGCTCCACGCGGTCGGCGTGGCGGGTGAGCAGCGCGAACCGCTGGCGATCCGGTCGCGCGACGAGCGTTCCCGTGTAGGCGTGCTGTACGACGGAGGGCGGGCCCTTCGCCCCGGGAGGAACCCGCCCGGTGGTGCCCACGAGGCGACCGGTCCGGTCGAATCGTCCGAGCCGCCCGCCGCCGAACAGCCCCGAGCTCAGGATCGTTCCGTCGCCGGCCCAGACTGCCCGCAGAGGGAGTTGATCGCTGCGTAGCGAAACCGACCGGTCGCCCACCGCCGCGGTATCCCGTCGCAGGTCGACGTGGACCAGGCGCTGAAGCTGGTCATCGTAGACCCAGAATTCCGGGCTCCCGGCCACGGGGTCCACGCCCCGTGGATTGCGGAATTCGCGCGGCCCGGAGCCTTTCCGGCCGAACGCGCGCACACGAACCCCGTCGGCGCGGCGAACGACGTGCACCGCGGGGCTGGTGTGCTCGTCGAGCACGACGAGGTCTTCGCCGAGCACCGCCATTGCCCGGGGGCTGCCCAGAAGGTCGTCTTCGAGGAAGACTTCGCCGCTCAGCCGAATGGGGCGGGGTGCGCGCTGTGGTGGCGGGGGCGCCACGGCGTCCTCGTTCGCGCGGCAGCCCGCCACCGCAACGGCGGCGGCGGCGATGCAGCGAAAAACGAACGAGATCGGGATCGCTCTCGCCGGGCAACGGGTCACGGCGGGGGCGCAGGTTGCTTCGGGTCGCGCGTGCAGCTCCCGCTGGAGATGTAGTACCTGTTCGGCAGCTGGTTGGTACCCACCACGCAGGTCGATCCCTCCTCGGGGCAGCACGTCCCGTCCTGGCAGGCGGCGACTGCCAGCTGCAGCCCTCGGGGGCCGGTGGCGACGGGAACCGACGCGGCGACGATCAGCGGGAGTACGACGACGCCGAGCGGCCGAATCAGCTGTGCGGTCCTCATCCGGGCTCCCGGCTTCAGGGTGGAGGTGCAGGCTGCGGCGGGCCGTTGCACGACCCGCCACCGGTCTTACGATATGCGTTGTAGGTGATGATGTTGTTGATGATGCAGTCGGAGTTCGTTTCCCCACAGCACGTTCCGTCGGCACAGGCCGTGGCTTCGACGAATCCGCGACCGGGCGACCACCTGACGGGTGCCGCCACGGCGAGGCAGACGGCACCGCTTCCCACGATCCAACGAACCGCGCGAGCCGAGATCATCATCGCCTCCCTGAAGAAGTGTGCTACCGGGCAGATTCCTGTGGGTGGTGGACCGGAACGAGAGTCACGGCCTTTCGCCCGGGACCACTGAAGTCCAGGGGGACCTTGATCGCCATGCGGGTACCATCCCAGCCTTCGACGTTGTGCCTCGGATAGCCGGTCCACGGGAAGGTGAAGTCCGTTCGCGCGCCGGGACGCAGCCGCCTGAGCTCGCTGCAGGAGCCGGGGGAGCAGGTACGCACGGACATCGTATAACGCGCGTCGTTCACCACGCGCACACGCACCTCCGCCGCGCGGCTGGCCGACGATGCGCATGCCGCCGCGAAAGCGATGAAGGCGGCTGGGAGCAGTGGCCGAGACATCTCTCGTTTCTCCACGTCGGGTCCATCTTCCGTCTGGAATAGGTAATCACCAAGAAGTGGCGTGTCAATGACGGTGCCCCAGCGCCGCCTGGGGTGGACCATCTGTTTGGTTCTAGACTGATTGTTGCAGGCGATCCGCGCGAGGTGGCGGGGGTATCAGGGCTCGGTTAAGTTAACCGGGTTAACCGCCTTCCGCGCAGAAGCCTGCCGGGAGGCGGGCGTTCAGGCGCGCCCGCGGGCGCGTCCGCACGAAGGGTTCGGAGCCCCATGGCAGACCTGCGAGAGTTCCACGGGCCCAACGCGGCCTACGTGATGGACCTGTACGAGCAGTACCTGCGCGACCCCCAGTCCGTCGACGCGGAGTGGCGCGAGTACTTCGGCCACTTCTCCCCCGACCAGGTGGAGGCCGCCGCCCCCGCCGCGCCCACGGCCGCCGCGCCGGGGGTGGACGTGCGCAAGCTGGTGGCGGCGCGCGAGATGTCGCGCACCATCCGCACCCGCGGGCTCACCGCCGCGAACCTCGACCCGCTCGGCTCTCCCCCCGATCCCGACCCCGCGCTCGCGCTCGAGGCCTACGGGCTCACCGACGCCGACCTGGAGCAACTCCCCGCGGCCGTGGTGCTGGGGCACGACCCGTCCTCGCCCAACCTGGCGGCCGAGGTGCGGCGCCTGCGCGGCATCTACAGCGGCACCATCGGCTACGACTACCACCACATCCCGCACGCCGCCGAGCGCGCGTGGCTGCGCGAGGCGATCGAGACCGGGCGCTTCACCGGGCCGCTCCCGCCGGAGCGGCGCAGGGAGCTGCTCCGGCGGCTCTCGCAGGTGGAGGGGTTCGAGCGCTTCCTGCACCGCGCCTTCTTCGGGCAGAAGCGCTTCTCCATCGAGGGGACCGACACCATGGTCCCCATCCTCGACGAGGTGGTGTGCGAGGCGGCCGGGGTGGGGGCGCACGACGTGATCGTGGGGATGGCGCACCGCGGCCGGCTGAACGTGCTCACCCACGTCCTCGGCAAGCCGTATCCGCTGATGCTGGCCGGCTTCCAGAGCGCGCAGCTCCATCCGCCCGACCGCGAGCAGCAGAACACCGACGAGCCCTCGGGCGACGTGAAGTACCACATGGGGTGGGAAGACGAGAAGGAGATCGGCGGGCACACCATCCGCGTCACCCTCTCCCCCAACCCCAGCCACCTGGAGTTCGTCGACCCGGTCGTGGTGGGGATGACGCGCGCCTCGCAGGACGACACCACCCGCCCCGGGCCGCCGGCGCTCGACGTCGACGCGGCCCTGGCGGTGATGATCCATGGCGACGCGGCCTTCCCCGGGCAGGGCGTGGTGGCCGAGACGCTGAACATGAGCGGGCTGCGCGGCTACACGGTGGGCGGCACGCTGCACCTGATCGCGAACAACCAGGTGGGCTTCACCACCGACCCGCAGGACGACCGCTCCACCCGCTACTCCAGCGACCTGGCGCGGGGCTTCGAGATCCCGGTGGTGCACGTGAACGCCGACGATCCCGAGGCGTGCTTGGCCGCGGCGCGGCTGGCGTTCGCCTACCGGCAGCGCTTCCGCAAGGACTTCGTGATCGACCTGGTGGGCTACCGCCGCTGGGGGCACAACGAGGGCGACGAGCCGTCGTTCACCCAGCCGGCGATGTACGAGGTGATCCGCGCCCACCCCACCGTCCGCGAGCTGTACGCGAAGCGGCTGGTTGACGAGGGCGTGATCACGGCCGACGAGGCCGAGGCGATGGCCAAGGCCGTGGCCGACGAGCTCGCGAAGGCACTGGAGGCGGTCGGCACGGACGCGGGCGCGCACCCGCACGACGACGACGAGCCCATGCGCGAGGGGCGCGGGCTGGACCCGCTGCACACCGGCGTTCCGGCGGAGCGGCTGCGCGAGCTGAACGAGGCGCTGCTCCGCTGGCCCGACGGGTTCACCCCCAACGCACGGCTGGAGAAGAACGTGCTGGAGAAGCGCCGCGAGGCGCTCGCGTCCGACCGCCCCGCGGTGGACTGGGGGCACGCCGAGGCGCTGGCCTTCGCCTCGCTGCTGGCCGAGGCCGTGCCGGTGCGCCTCACCGGGCAGGACGCCGAGCGCGGCACCTTCAGCCACCGCCACGCGGTGCTGAGCGACGCCAGGACGGGGGAGAAGTTCAACCCCTTCCACCACCTGCCGCAGGCGCAGGCGAGCTTCGAGGTCTACAACTCGCCGCTTTCGGAGATGGCGGTGGTGGGCTTCGAGTACGGCTACTCGGTCTACGACCCGCAGGCGCTGGTGCTCTGGGAGGCGCAGTTCGGCGACTTCGCCAACGGCGCGCAGGTGATGATCGACCAGTACCTGGCCGCCAGCTACCAGAAGTGGGGGCAGACCTCCGGGCTGGTGCTCCTCCTCCCGCATGGCTACGAGGGGCAGGGGCCGGAGCATTCCAGCGCGCGGCTGGAGCGCTTCCTCCAGCTCTCCGCGCAGGACAACCTGTGCGTGGCGAACTGCACCACCAGCGCGCAGTACTTCCACCTGCTGCGGCGGCAGGCGGCGCTGCTGGGGAGCGAGGCGCGGCCACTGGTGCTGATGACGCCCAAGAGCCTGCTGCGGCATCCGCTCGCCGGCGCCACGCTGGAGCAGCTCGCCACGGGGCAGTTCCACCCGGTGCTGGTGGACCAGCCCTTCGGCGGCACGCCGGAGGAGGTCACGCGCCTGGTGCTGTGCAGCGGCAAGGTGTACGTGGACCTGGTCGGCACGGGCGACGAGCAGCGCGCCGAGCGGCTCTCCATCGAGGGGGTCGACCGTATCGCCGTCGGCCGGCTGGAGGAGCTGTATCCCTTCCCGGCGGAGGAGATCCGCGCGGCGCTGGCGCGGTTCCCCGGCGTGCGCGAGGTGGTGTGGGCGCAGGAGGAGCCGCGCAACATGGGCGCGTGGAGCTTCGTGGAGCCGCGGCTGCGCGCGGTGCTGGGCGACCTGCCGCTGCGCTACGAGGGCCGCGCCGAGCGCGCCAGCCCCGCCGAGGGCTACGCGCACCGCCACGCGGCCGAGCAGCTGCGGATCGTGCGCGCGGCGCTCTCCGGCGCGGCGGCCGCCGGTGAGCCGGTGGCGGTCGAAGAGCTGATCGGAAAGCGGAAGTAGGGAAGGGGACAGGGGACAGGGGACGGGGGACAGCCTGCAACGGCTCCCCCGCTCCTGGCCCGGTCGCCTTCGGATGATCGAGATGTCGGGACAGGCCCAGCAGCCGGCGGAAACCGCTTGCTGTCCCCTGTTCCCCTATCCCCTGTCCCCTGGGTTTTCCATGTCCGTCGAGATTCGCGTTCCGCCGCTGGGCGAGTCGGTCGTAGAGGCCACCGTGGGCCGCTGGGCCAAGCAGGAGGGTGACGCCGTCCGCAAGGACGACGTGCTGGTGGAGCTGGAGACCGACAAGATCACCGTCGAGGTCGCCGCCCCCGCCGACGGCATCCTCGCCAGCGTGAAGAAGAAGGAGGGCGACACCGTCGGCGTGAACGAGCTCCTGGCCGAGATGGAGCCCGGCGCCGCCCCCGCCACCGCGGCGCCCGCCGCTGCCCCGGCGGCCGCGGAGGCGCAGGCTGGCGCCGCCGCTCCGGCCGAGGCTGCCCCGGCTGCTGCCGCCACCGCGACGGCGGAGGCCGGCTCGCCGGACGCGCCCACGTCTCCCGCGGCGCGCGCGATCGCGGCGGAGCACGGGCTCGACCTGGCATCCGTCCGCGGCTCGGGACCGAACGGGCGGGTGACGAAAGAAGACGTGCTGAAGCGCATCGAGGACGGCCGCGCGGCCGCCGGCGCTCCCGCTCGCGAGGCGGCCGCTCCGGCGCCTGCACCCGCTCCCGCCGCAGCGCCGGCCGCGACTCCGGCGCCGGCTCCCGCGCCGAAGCCCGCCGCCGCCCCCGTCCCGGCCGGCGATCGCCCGGAGACGCGTGAGCGGATGTCGCGTCGGCGGCAGACGATCGCCAAGCGGCTGCTGGAGGCACAGCACACGACGGCGAGCCTCACGACGTTCAACGAGATCGACCTGCAGGCGGTGATGGACCTGCGCAAGCGCCGCCAGGACGAGTTCGTGAAGAAGCACGGCGTGAAGCTCGGCTTCATGTCGTTCTTCACCAGGGCGGTGATCGGCGCGCTGAAGGCCTTCCCGCGCGTGAACGCCGAGATCCAGGGCGACGAGATCGTCCTCAAGCACTACTACGACATCGGCATCGCGGTCGGCGCGGAGGAGGGGCTGGTGGTCCCCGTCGTCCGCAACGCCGACCGCAAGAGCTTCGCGGAGCTGGAGGCGGAGATCGGCGAGCTGGGGAAGAAGGCGCGCGACGGCAAGCTGACGCTGGAGGAACTGCAGGGCGGCACCTTCACCATCACCAACGGCGGCACCTTCGGGTCGATGCTCTCCACGCCCATCCTCAACCCACCGCAGGTGGGCATCCTGGGGATGCACAACATCGTGCAGCGCCCGGTGGTGGTGGACGGCCAGATCGTCATCCGCCCCATCATGTACGTGGCCCTGACCTACGACCACCGCATCGTCGACGGCAGCGAGGCCGTGCGCTTCCTCGTCACCGTCAAGAACCAGCTCGAGGACCCGCTCACCATGCTGATCGATGGGTGAAACCGATCTGCATCAGAGTGAAGAGGAGGAGGAACGGGCGTTCTGGCTCGCCGTGTCACGCCCCTCGATGGACGCGATCTGGGCGAACGACGAGGACGACGTCTACGCGGAGCTGCTCAAGACGGATCGGCCAGCGGATCTCGACACCAAGGACTGAGGACTTTCGGATAGATGGCTGACGAGAAGACGTTCGACCTGGTGGTGCTCGGCGGAGGGCCCGGCGGGTACGTAGCCGCCATCCGTGCGGCGCAGCTCGGGTTCAAGACCGCGTGCATCGAGAAGGAGGCGGCGCTCGGCGGCACCTGCGTGCGCATCGGGTGCATTCCGAGCAAGGCGCTGCTGGACAGCTCGGAGCTGTTCGAGCAGATCCGGCACAAGGCGACGGTGCACGGCATCAAGGTGGCCGAGCCGGAGATCGACGTCGCCACCATGCACCAGCGGAAGGACGCGGTGGTGAAGGGGCTCACCGACGGCGTCGCCTTCCTCTTCCGCAAGAACAAGATCGAGTGGCTGCGCGGCTTCGGCCGGCTCACCTCACCCGAGACGCTCGAGGTGAAGGCGGAGGATGGCACCACCACCACGGTCCGCGCGAAGCACGTCGTGCTCGCGCCCGGCTCCGTGCCGGTGGAGCTGCCGTTCCTCAAGTTCGACCACGAGCGCATCATCGACTCCACCGGCGCGCTCTCGATCCCCGCGGTGCCTGGGCACCTGGTGGTGGTCGGCGGCGGCGTGATCGGGCTGGAGCTGGGGAGCGTCTGGCTGCGGCTCGGCGCGAAGGTCACGGTGCTCGAGGCGATGCCCACCATCCTCCCGGGGATGGACGGCGAGGTGGTGAAGACGGCGGACCGCATCTTCCGCAAGCAGGGCTTCGACCTCCGCACCGGCCAGCGCGTGACCGGCGCCGAGCGGAAGGGCGACAAGGTGACGGTCTCGATCGAGGGCGGCGACCCGATCGAGTGCGACTACCTGCTGGTGGCCGTCGGCCGGCGGGCGTACACGGAGGGGATGGGGATCGAGGAGGCCGGGATACGCATGCAGCGCGGCGTGATCCAGGTGGACGAGCGCTTCCACACGGGCGTGGGGAACGTCTACGCCATCGGCGACGCCATCGGCGGGCGGATGCTGGCGCACAAGGCGGAGGAGGAGGGCGTCGCCGCGGTCGAGCTCGCCGCGGGAAAGCACGGGCACGTGAACTACGACGCGGTGGCGAACGTCGTCTACACCTGGCCCGAGATCGCGTCGGTGGGGATGACGGAGGAGGAGGCGAAGGCCGCGGGGCGCGAGGTGAAGACAGGCAAGTTCCCCTTCTCCGCCAACGGCCGGGCCAAGGCGATGGCCGAGCCCGACGGCTTCGTGAAGGTGATCGCCGACGCGAAGAGCGACCGCGTGCTCGGCCTGCACATCCTCGGCCCCCGCGCCTCCGACATGATCGCCGAGGCCGCGCTCGCCATCGAGTTCCAGGGCTCCGCCGAGGACATCGGGCGCACGGTGCACGCGCACCCCACGCTCCCCGAAGCGGTGAAGGAGGCGGCGCTGGCGGTCGGCGGCCGCGCGATCCACATCTGAGCGAGGAACAACCGTTGCAGGCGTGATGGATCGTCAGCGACGGATAGATGACATGACCATCGACATCGGGAACGGGCCAACGTGAACCTTGACCTGACGCAGGAAGACGCCGCGATCCTCCGCGACGTGATCCGCTCCTACCTGAGCGACCTGCACGACGAGATCGCGCACACCGAGAACTACGAGTTCCGCGAGGGGCTCCAGGCGCGCCAGCGCCGCCTGACCGACCTGCTGGAGCGCCTCGGCGGCGAATCGTCCTGAGCGACGCCGCCCGGTGGCATCGAAGGACGCCGCGTTTCCGACGGAGCGCGGCGTTCTTCGTGTCATCCGGAACGGATCAGCTTAGATTGAGCAGGATCAGCGGCTGAGACCACGGGAGGGGCGATGGACCTCGTCGACAACCGAACCGGCATCTATCACACCGTGAACGGCGAGCGCCGCGAGATCGTGATCGAGCTCGCGGACGAGGCCATGATCGAAGT
>DASYJZ010000210.1:0-4349 GCA_035995965.1 Longimicrobium sp.
GGAGGTGTTCGCGACGCTGCAGGGCGAGGGGGCGCAGGCGGGGTCGCCCGCGGTGTTCCTGCGCTTCGCGGGGTGCAACCTGGGCTACGACGTCTGCCCCTGGTGCGACACCGACTGGGTGAAGGCGCACCACGTGGAAGACGTGGAGGGAACGCTGGCGCTGGTCGGCCGCGCCGCCGCGGAAGGGTTCGGCGGGGAGCGGCCGGGGCTGCTGCTGGTGGCCACCGGCGGCGAGCCCAGCCTGCAGCTCGACCGTCCGCTCTCCGACGCGCTGCGGGCGCGCGGCTACCGCATCTCCATGGAGTCCAACGGCGCGAAGCCCGTGGACCGCTCGCTGGTGGACTGGCTGACGGTGTCGCCCAAGCAGGCGGAGTTCGAGCAGAAGGAGGGCGACGAGCTGAAGGTGCTGTTCTCGGGCGCCGCCGCGCCGGGGATCACGCCGACGGTGGACGCGGTGCGGCGGCTGGCGGAGGGGACGCGCTTCGGGCACTACTTCCTGCAGCCCATCGACATCCCCGAGCAGGGCGGGCCCAACTACGGCGAGGCGGTGCGCGCGGTGATGGAGCTGGGGCCGCCGTGGCGGCTGAGCGTGCAGACGCACAAGGTCACGGGCATTCCGTGAGGCCGCGCGCCCGCGCCACGCTCAGGATCGCGACCGAGATGTGGGCGCGTGCCCCAGGCTTCTAAAGATCGTCTCACGCAGAGACGCGGAGCCGCAGAGGAGAGACGTTCTTCTCTGCGGCTCCGCGGCTCTGCGTGAGATTGTAGTGTAGTTTTCTGTTTGGGGTCACGCCCGCGCGAAGGGGAGCCTCACCACCGCGGCCTCGGCACCATCGACGGAGGCGGCGCGAAGCGTGGCGCCGGGGTCCACCTCGCGGCGGACGTAGCCGAGCGCGACCGTCTGCGCGAGCATCGGCGACCAGGCGACGCTCGTCATCCACCCCACATCCTTTCCCGTCTCCGGGTTGAAGAGCCGCGTGCCGACGCTCGGCGCCGGCGCCTCGCCCAGCAACAGGCCGCGCAGGTGCCGGTTCACGTGGCCGCGGTGGGCGATGCGGATGATCACCTCCTGCCCCGTATAGCACCCCTTGGTGAAGGAGACGGCGCGCTCCATCAGCCCGGTCTCCTCGAACGCCTCCGTGGGGATCACCTCCTCCGTCAGCTCCGCGCCGAAGCGCGGCCGCCCCGCCTCGATCCGCAGCGTCTCCAGCGCACCCCGCCCCACCGGCCGCGCGCCGGCCCCGGCGAGCGCCGCCCACAGCGCGGCCGCGCCCTCGACGTCGACGAACAGGTCGAACCCGTCCTCCAGCCCCGCCTGGCGCGTGGCCGCGACGATCACCGCCGTTCCGCCGAAGGTCGCCTCCGCGTGCGCGTCTTCCTCCAGCGGCGGCTCGGCGCCGATCAAGGCGGCGACGATCTCCCGTGCGCGTGGACCGTGGACGCCGAGCTGGGCGATGGCCTCGGTGACGTCCGCCACCTTCGCGAACATCGGCGGGACCATTCGCTTCAGGTGCTCACGGGTGCCCGCCAGCGCCTCGCGCGGGAGCTCGAGCAGCACCTCGACGCCCTCGGGAAGCTCGCGCCGGAACACGCGCAGATCGGCGAGGGTGCGGCCCTTCGGCGTAAGCATCGCGGCGTACACGCCCTGGCCGGCGGGGGACTTCAGCAGGTCGTTGGTGATCAGGCCCTGGATCATCTTGACCGGGTCCTTCCCCCAGAGCCGGATGCGCCCGCGGTCGCCGCGCTCCGCCAGCCCCGCCGCCTCGCGCACGGCGCGATACTCCGCCTCGGGGTCGCCGTAGTGGCGCGCGATCCGGCGGTCCGCAACCTCGGTCCACGCGGCGCCGGCCGCGTCCTGCACGTCACGCAACGGGCTCTCGAGGGGCGGCGCATCCTCCTGGCCCACACCGGCCGCATCAATTGCTGTATCCGTCATCATCTCACCCTCTGACCGTTCCAGGCTTCATCGCGGACCGAGCCGACAATCTAATACCCAGGACCGGTGAAAAGCGCCTCACGCAAAGACGCGGAGTCGCAGGGAGGCCCGGTGGTTCCCTCTGCGCCGCCGCGTCTCTGCGTGAGATGAATCGGTTACCGTGCCGGCCCGAACCGCTCCAGGATCCACGCGGAGACCGCGTTCAGCAGCGCGGGCGACATCGTCTCCTCGATCAGCGCGTACTCCGTGGGCGAGCCCGTGGTCGCCGTCTGGAAGAGGTGGTTCAGGCCGGGGAGCTCGATGGTGCGCACGTCGCGGTTGCCGCCCGCGCGGAGCGCCGCCGAGATCGCGGCGAGGTCCTCCTTCGGCGGGACCTGCAGGTCGAGCGAGCCGTTCAGCGCCAGCACGGGAACGCGCACGCGGCGCAGCGTGGGGCGCGGGTCGTACGCGAGGAAGTAGCGGAACCAGGGGCTGCTGACCTGCAGGATGTTGGCCTCCATCGCCGCCGGAGTCACTTGCGCGGCGCGGCGCTGCTCCTCGGTGAGCTCCGCCAACATCTCCGCACCGATCTGCCGCAGGCGCGCCCGCACCGCCGCGCTGTCGCCGCCCTCGGTCACCGCCGCGTACATCCGGCGCTGCGCCCGCGCCGAACGCTCGATCATCTCCGGGGAGAGGCCGGCGGCCCGTCCGAGCAGCCGCCCCTGCATCTTCAGGATCGAATCGCCGGGGAGCCCCGTCCCCGCCAGCAGCACCAGGAACGCCACCTCCGGCGAACGCACCGCCACCATCGGCGCGATCACTCCGCCCTCGCTGTGGCCCGCGATGCCGATCTTCCGCGGCGCGACCTCGCGGCGGGTGCCGAGGTAGCGGACCGCTGCGAGCGCGTCCTCGGCGAAGTCGGCGCTGGTGGCGTCCGCGAAGTTGCCGGTGGAGCGGGCGATGCCGCGGTCGTCGTAGCGCAGCACCGCGATCCCGCGGCGCGCGAGGTGGTCCGCCAGCACGGCGAAGGGGCGATGCCCGAGGATCTCTTCGTCGCGGTTCTGCGGTCCGGAGCCGGTCACCAGCACCACCGCCGGGAACGGTCCCGTCCCCTGCGGAAGGGTGAGCGTCCCCGCCAGCCGCACCCCCGGCGCCGAGGCGAACGACACCGTGTCTTCCCGGTACGGGAACGGCGGCTTCGGCTCCTGCGGACGGCGGGCGACCGTAACCGCCGCCACGCGCTTGAGGCCCAGCGGGAACGACTGCCCGCCCTGGCTCCAGGCGCCGTCGATCGAATCGGCCGCGACCAGGCGGCCGGTGAACGCCGCCCGCGCCGGCGCGGACTCCGCGCGGATGCTGTCGCCGTGCACGGTCACCGTGACCGGAAGCTTCACGCCGCCCTGGTCGATGCTGGTGAGCGTGCCGGCGAGACCGCCGGCGGAGTCGGCCGTGAAGCTGAACCCCAGCCGCAGCACCAGGCCGCTGACGCGCAGCGGCCCCTGCCAGTCGCCGACGAACCGTTGCGTCTGTTGCGCCGCCCCGGAGTGCGGCATGAGGCCGGCCATCAACGGCAGACAGATGCCAGCCGCGAAGACGCGGCCTCGAAGTCGAGCGGACATGGAGATTCTCCAGGGTGATGCTGTTTCGTCTGCGACGATGTACCCGATCCCATTGTAAAGGCAACTTGCCAGGTTGTCAAGCATGCTTTACAAGACGTATGGGGTAGTCGCGCGGTTATTTGCCGCCAACGCCGACTCCAGGTGTCATCCCGAGGCCGAACGCGAAACGCTTGCCGTCGCGCCGCCGCCCGCAGGGCCGAGGGATCTAGCCGAGGACGCGCGAGGCCTGGGCGCGGCAGCGTCGCGAATGGCGGCTTGCACCGGGTCGACGTGCGATGTAGCCGCGGCTGCCGTGCGGCTTCCGCGGCGGGCCACGCGAGACGGGGTTAGATCCTTCGGCCCTGCGGAGCGTGGAGTGGGCCCACGGTAACGCAAGACCGGGCCTTAGGATGACACCGTTGAGGCTGAGGCTTCCCGACAGACTCTGAGGATGAGACCCGTTGGGGGACAGCGGTGATTCGAGAGTCTTCACAGCAGCGTACAACAGACTCCTACAGCAGCGCGGCGGTGGAGCGACTCTCGCGTGCCACCTGCTCCATCAGGCACTGGCGCGGCTCCTTGTCCGGCCGCCACCGCAGGAAGCGCGTGCCATGGCGGAAGCGCCCGCCGGTGAAGTGGTCGTACTGCACCTCGACGACGAGCTTCGGCGCGAGCGGCTCCCACTGCGTGGAGCGCTCGGTGGACCAGCGGCTGGGGCCGCCCGGCGCGGCGCCGGTGAAGCCCGGCGGCCGCACCAGCTTCTCCAGCTTCGGCGTGAGCGCCGCCCGCTCCTCTTCCGCGATCGCCGAGCAGAAGCCCACGTGGTGCAGCAGCCC
>DASYJZ010000211.1:0-2211 GCA_035995965.1 Longimicrobium sp.
CCCCCGCCCTGCGCCCCGGAGAGGAACGCGCCCGGGTCCGCCCGCAACGCGTCGGCGATCTCCTGCAGCCGGTCCGCAACCGCGGCGAAGGGTCCCGATCCCTGGCGCGCGGCGGCCTGCGGTTCCAGTTGCGGGTCGGCGGCGGTAGGCGCGAACGACTCCCAGGCGGGCGGCGCGTCGGGCGCGGACTGCGACGGGAGCTCCCACGCCGGCTCTTCCTCGTCCCCATTCGCTGCGGGCGGCTCAAAGAGCGGGGCCTCGGCCTCGACCCACGGCGTGGCGGCGGGCGCCACGTCGGGGAGATCGTACAGCTCGGGCTCGGGCACGTCGAGCTCCGTCCCCGGCTCGTCGCCGGCCTCGGCGGAGGCGCCCTCAGCCTGCGGCGCCTTCCAGCCGTCGGTCTGGGGCTCCGGCACGTCGGGCTCGGACGGAGGCGCCTGCCACGGGTCCGGCTGCGGCGCCTCGGGCTCGGGCGACGGTGGCGCCTGCCAGGGGTCCGGCGCGGGCTCCCCCGGCTCAGGCGAAGGCGGCGCCTTCCAGGGCTCCGGCTCCGGCTGCGTCGTCTCGGACTCGGCGGCCCAGTCGTCCGCGGCGGTCTCCGTCTCGGGCGCCCAGGGCTGCGCGTCGTCGGGCTGCAGGTCGGCGATGGGGGTCGGCTCGTCGGCGGGCGGCGCCTGTCCCTCGTCGCGCACCCACGCCATCCAGTTGGGCGCCTCGTCGGCCTTCAACTCCGCCTCGGGCTTGTCCGCGCCCCGGGCCCGCGCGGGCTCGGGCACCTCCAGCCAGGGGAGGTCCTCTTCCTCGCTGAGCGGCGCGGGCTCGGCCTGCGCGCGGGCGTCATCCGCAGGTGCCTCGAAGTCCCACGGCGCCGGCGCGGGGGGCGCCGCCACGTCGCGCCCGTACGCCTCGGCGGGCGCGGCAGGCGGCTCCGCGGGCGCCTGATCGCGCACCGGCTCGGCCTCGGGCTCGGGCTGGCGCGGCGCGGGGTTGAAGGGCGGAAAGACCGTGATCGCGGGGATGCCGGGCTGGTCGCTCATCGGGTCGCCAGGGTGGAACGAAGGAGAGGGTGGGACGGGGACGGATGGGCGGAACGTACGGCGCGGCGCGGCGGAAGTCAATCGAGCCGCGCGTGTTCCGTCCCATTTGTGCCGGTACTGGCGGGGAGTGCTAAAGTGCTGAAGTGCTGAAGTGCTGAAGTCCTGAAGTGCTGAAGTGCTGAAGTGCTAAGTGCTAAGTGCTAAGTACTTAAGTGCTAAGTGCTATCGGCCCCGCACGAGCCCTGCGCACTTCCGCACTTCGTTTCAGCGCTCGTCGGCCCAGCCAAAGCGGCCCAAGAGGGGCACGAAGGTGCAGTCGAGCACCTCCTCCTGCTCGAAGCGGTCGCCGTGGCGGCGCACCAGCACCAGCCGCTGGATGTCGCGCGGGCCGACGGGAACGAGCATGCGGCCGCCGTCGGCGAGCTGCTCCATCAGCGGCTGGGGGATCTCGGGGCCACCGGCCGCCACCAGGATGGCGTCGTAAGGCGCGTAGCGGCTCCAGCCGATGGTGCCGTCGCCCACCAGGATGGCGACGTTGGAGATGCGCAGCGCGTCGAGCGAGTCGCGCGCGCGGGTCGCCAGCTCGCGGATGCGCTCCACCGAGTAGACGCGGTCGGCGAGCTGGGCCAGCACGGCGGTCTGGAACCCCGACCCGGTGCCGATCTCCAGCACCCTGTCGTTCGAGCCGATCTCCAGGATCTGCATGTAGAGCGCCTGCAGCGAGGGCTGCGACGCCGTCTGCCCGAAGCCGATGGGGACCGGCGCATCCTCGTAGGCGCGGTGCGCGACCGCCTCCGGCACGAAGAGATGGCGATGCACCAGGTCGAAGGCGCGCAGCACGTTCAGGTCGCGGATGCCGCGCTCCTGCATGCGGTTGATCAGCGCGCGCCGCTGCGCGGTGAAGCGGTCGCTCATACGCCCAGCCCCCAGGCAGCCACGCCCTCGATCAGCGCGTGGTTGGTGAGGTCCAGGTGCAGGGGCGTCACCGACACGTAGCCGTTCTCCACCGCGTGGTTGTCGGTCCCCTCCCCCGCCGCCCACTCCACGCTCCCCCCGCCGATCCAGAAGTACGGCCGCCCGCTGGGGTCCGTCCCCCGCGTGAGCCCGTCGGTGAACACGCGCCGCCCCAGCCGCGTCACCCGCACCCCCTTCACCTCCTCCGGCGGGATCGGGG
>DASYJZ010000212.1:0-15128 GCA_035995965.1 Longimicrobium sp.
CTTCCACCGCGCCGAGCTCCGGCCCCAGGTCGCGCACCAGCCCGCGCCGCGCGCTGTCGGCGATCCACTCGCTGAAGTAGTGCAGCCGGCTGGTGTACCCCGCACGCACGCCGCCACGGTAGCGCATCCGCTCGATCTCGCGCGCGAAGTCGTCCCACCCCGCGCGCGGCAGGGCGGCCGCGCGCGCGATGGCCAGCGTGGACTCGACCAGGGTGACGCAGTCGAAGCCGGTGAGGTACGCCGTCAGCGGCTCGCGCAGCGGCGAAGCGCCGGGGGCCGCGAGGTACTGCTCCAGAGTGTTCGGGCGATAGGGCGCGCCGAGCGCCAGCTCTCCGACGCGCACCACCGCCCGCCCCATCGGCGTCCGCGCCGACGCCAGCCCGTCACGCCGGAGCGTGCGCAGCCAGGCGGCGAGCCGGGCGCGGTCCGCATCGTCCGCGAAGGACGTGAGCAGGCCGGACGCGTCCAAGGTCGTCGGGACAGCGAGCGCGGCCGCGAAGAGCACCGCGTCGCGAACGAAGGCGCGTCGGGAGATGGACATCAGGCGATGCGTCCGGAGGTGCGAGAGAGCCATGCGTCGTCGAAATCTAAAGCAAGGAAGGTCTCACGCAGAGGGACCAGAGGAACCAGAGAACTGAACGCATCTTCTCTGGTACCTCTGGTCCCTCTGTGTGAAACCCTTCTGTTCCTCAGCCGGAGATGGCACGCGCGATCAGGTTCTGGAGCAGGTAGATGGCGAAGAGCGCCACCATCGGCGACAGGTCGAACATGCCGGTGCGCGGCAGGATGGAGCGGATCGGCGCCAGGATCGGCTCCGTGACGGAGCGGATGAGCTGCACCACCGGGTTCCGGCTCATGGGGCTCGCCACCCACGAGACGATCACCCGCGCGATGATGAGCAGCTGCACGAGGGAGAGGAACTGGTAGAGCACGTACACGCTGCACCTCCATCGAGCGTGAAAATCGGGTCAGCCTCCCTCGTTGGCCTCGGGGCCGAGGAAGACGATGATCGCGGGCTCCAGCGCCCTCGCGGCCGCCTGCAGGCGGTCCGCCGTGAGACGCGTAAAATCGGCCAGGGTCGCGCCACGGTCGCCGAGGAGCGCGGCGCGCGCCATCGCCCCCGCGCGCGCCTCGGGGAGGTCGAGCTCCAGCAGCCGCAGCCCGCGGTAGCGCCGCAGCCGCTCGGCGAACACGGTGGCCGACAGCGGCTCCGCCGCGTACGCGCCCAGCGCCTCGCGCAGCCGGTCCGCCCACTGCCGCGCCTCGCGGGGCGGCACCACCACCGTCAGCCGCACCTCGCCGCCGCCGGCGTACTGCACCACCTCCGCGCGGCTGTTGTAGACGGAGCGCCGGCTGGGCCCGAACGACACCCGGTCCAGCGCGAGCTTCGCGAGCAGCCGCAGCGACTCCACGTCGCTGTCCGCCCCGAACCGCCACGTCGCCGACACCCAGGTGGTGATGGAGTTGTAGTCCGCGCTCACCGCCTCCGTAGCCGGCGTGGCCGCGGGAACGCTGTCGGCCCGGAGCTCGCCCTCGGGCATGTGCGGGCGGAGCACCGCGAGCGCCTCGGCCTCGTCCACCGGCCCCACCACCGCGACTACGGAGCGCTCGGGGGTAAAGTTCCGCCGCAGGAACGCATCCACCTGCGCCACCCGCACGCGCCCCACCGTGGCCGAGGTCCCCACCGCCGGACGCGCCCACGGGTGGTCGGCGCCGTAGACGGCGCGGGCGCGCTCCCGCTCCAGCGCGTCGGCGGGGCTGGCCTCGCGGCCCAGCAGCTCGCGCACGAGCGCGGCCCGCTGGCGCACCGTGGCGGCACTGTCCACGGGGTCGCGGAAGAGCGCCACCAGCAGCACCCGCGACGCCTCGGCCCAGGCGTCGGGCGCGGCGGTCAGGGTGAAGGCGATGGCGTCGCGCTGCTGGTCCACGTCCAGGTGCGCGCCCAGCGAGTCGAGCACCGCGCGCGTCGGTTCCACCACCGCCCGCGCGGCCAGGTACGAGATCCCCGCCTGCGCCGCCGGCTCGTCCGCCGGGCCCACGCCCACCAGCACCTGCACGGCCACGACCGGCGTACCCGATTCGGGGCGCACGAACACGCGGTCCTGCGCCGCCGCGCGTCCGCCGAGGGACGCGAGCAGCAGGGCGGCCGCGAGGGCCGCGCGAGGGGTGTGGAGGATCATCAGCGGCGCTGCGCGGCGGGGATCTTCTGCGGCGGCACGTACACCTTCGCCGGCTCGCCCACCTGCAGCCGGTCCAGCACGCCGCGCACGTCGTCCGCCGTCACCGCGTCGAGCGCGGCGAAGTAGCGCTGGGCGGCGTCGGGGCCGGTGTCGCGGTCGGCGAACTCGCCCAGCAGCTCGGCCATCCGCTCCGGCGCCCGCGCGTAGAAGAGCATGTCGCGGCGCACCGAGGCTGCCGCGTCGCGCACGCCGGCGTCGGTGACCGCGCCCGCCAGGGTGCCGAGCGCGCCGTCCACCGTCCGCCGCGCCGCGGGGACGAGGGAGTCGGGGGTGGCGACCACCAGCGCCAGCGCCTGCCCCTGGTGCGTCCACCAGTGCTCCACCTCCACAGCCGAGCGCGTCATCCGCCGGCGCAGGTAGCCGCGCAGCAGCCGCGCGGTGACGGAGACCGCGGCGGGCTCCACCTCCGCCGCGGACCACGCGGAGCCGATCCAGCCGCGCGTGGCCTGCGGGGTGTCGGCCTCCAGCGCGGGGACGGTGTCCGCCACCGCCTCGGGCGCGTCGGACGCCGGAGTGCCGGGGAGTGCGCGGAAGGCGCGGCGCACCGCGTCGAGCTGCACGTCGCCCACGGCCACCACCTGCACCCGTTCGGGGCGATAGATCCCGCTCCACAGCCGGTCCAGCGGCGCGGTAGCGAGCCGCGCCGCCGCGCCCTCGGTGCCGGCCGCCGGGATCTCGGCCGGGAAGAGGCGCGCGCGGAGGGCGGCGCGGACGTACTGCGGCGCCGTCTCGCGCTCGGCGTTGCGCTCCTCGGCCAGCGCGGAGAGGGCGGAGAGCATCTCGGCGCCGGCGGGGGTGGGCACGCGCAGCGTCGAGCGGAGGATGCCGGCCAGGTAGTCCAGCTCCGTGGCGGGCCCCACCACCTGGTAGACGATGGCGTCGGAGCCGCGGACGACGGAGACGTGCCCGCCCACCCGCGCCGCCTGCTCCTCGAGCGAGGGGAGGAGGAGGTGCTGGAAGAGGTGCCCCGCGCCGGAGTATCCGGGCGGGTCGTCGGCCAGGATGGAGAGCCGCAGCGCCACCACCGGTATCGCCTGCTGGTGGTGGACGGTGATCGCGGGCCCCTCCTGCGCGGCCGGCGGAGCGGGCGCGCGGGCGGTATCGTGCGGCGCCGCGGCGAGCGCGAGCGCGAGTGAAAGCGTCAGCATGGGCCTGCGGATACGATGAAGGAGCGCGCCCTCCGGGGCGCGCTCCCTGAACCTACGTCATACGGCGGAGGGAGGCGAATTCCGAGGGAATGCGCCTCCCCGGATTTCGCGGACGGTACTGCATGTCCGCGAATCCGACCCTCCCACGAGGGGAGGGTGAATCGCTTCGCTTGGAAGTGCGCGGGAGCCCGCGCGTCAGTCGGGGATGGCGTCGGCGACGATGAAGTTGAGCGGGTCGACCTGGCGGCCGTCGAGCTCCACCTCGTAGTGCAGGTGCGGGCCGGTGACCAGGCCGGTGGCGCCCACCAGCGCGATGATGTCGCCGCGCTTCACCACGTCGCCGGTGTGCGCCAGCAGCCGCGAGGCGTGCGCGAAGCGGGTGATGTAGCCGTAGCCGTGGTCGATCTCCACCATGTTGCCGTAGCCGTTCCCCCGGTTCCCCGCGAAGCGCACCACGCCCTTCGCCGGCGCCAGGATCGGCTCGCCCGTCGCCGCGGCGATGTCGATCCCCTTGTGCGGGCGGGTGATGTGGAGGACCGGGTGGTAGCGGCCGGTGCTGAACAGGCTGGAGAGCGGCCCGCTGGTGGGGGCGATGGTGGGGGTCGAGGCGAGGCGCTCGCGGTTGCGCTGCAGGGCGGTCAGCGCCTGGTCCATGCTGCCCTTGAGCACCGCGGCGCGGCGCGTGAGCGCGTCGAGGTTCAGTGAGGCGGCGGAAAGGCGTCCGCCCACCTCGGGGTTGAGCCGCATCAGCGCCTGCTCCGACACGCTGCGGCCGTCCGGCCCGCCGATCCCCGCGCGGCGCACGTCGCCGCTCACCGCCGCCAGCCCCGAGAGGGCCCGGTACTGCTCGTCGCGCCGGGACAGCGACTCGATGGAGCGGTTGAGCTGCTCCATCTCGTTGCGCATCTGGTCGACCTCCTTCGCCAGCAGCTCGTTCTCATGGCGCAGCGTGGCCGAGCGCACGTGCTGGCCCTGCTTGATGAAGAACGCCACCGTGAAGGTGCCGAGCAGGAACACGATCAGCACCGCGGTCGAGACCACGGTGCGTACGTGCTTCCACTTCACCTGGAACGATCGGACGCGCTCGTTGTCGTGCGGGACCAGCATGAGCGTCCAGCGGGAGCCGGGCATGGTCGATCGACTGCAGCTGACGGGGCGGACGAGGTGCTCGCCCAGTCGGTGTAAGTAATGTGGAGGGGCCATGATAAGACCGCTCCAGCGGAGAGTCAACCTTTTCGCCCCCCTCCCCGCGGCGGTGGGGCGACCCGCGCCAGGGGCGCAACCCCCCTCGCCGCAACCGCTTGAAAGGCGGATGAGGGTTGGGTTAGCGAAGGCGGGAGTGCCGCCGCGCCGCCGCCCACCCCAGGGCCCGGGAGGCCAGGCCGCCCCCCCATGCGTTTCAGCGGCCTGACGCCCCCGGGCCCCGACGCGTTCTGTATGTGGGATTCGCCCTCAGGTAAGGGCAACAGACGTTCCCCTACGGATGATTACCGTCAATGCGTTGCGGCAGAACGAATTCGCGGGGGAGGGGCCGGGTCCGGTACCCTCCCCCGCCGGTGCAAAATGCAGGGAGTCTCGCAATCTGTTACTGCGCTTTGAAAAATCTGCTACAAACCCCTGCCTTCACGCGGGAACCCGGGGCCGCGGAGAGGACTGGTGGTTCTCTCTGCGTCTTCGCGTCTCCGCGTGAGGCGTATCCGTAGCCGGGCTTGGACGCGCCGCGGTGCCGCCGATGATGAGCACCACCGCCGCCACGATCGCCGCCGCCGCGGCCGCGATGCGCGGCGTCAGCGGCTCGTGCGCGAACACGGCGCCGAGCAGCACGGCGACCAGCGGGTTGACGTAGGTGAAGCTGAGCGCCCGGCTCGGCCCCTCCCGCTCCACCAGCCAGCTGTACGCCGTGAACGCGACGACGGAGCCGAAGACGACCAGGTACAGCAGCGCGCCCACCGCGAGCGGCGTCACCTGCCGCAGCTCGAACCTCGACGGCTCGCCGGTGACGGTGGAGAGCGCCAGCAGCAGCACACCGCCGCCCAGCAGCGGGATCCCCGCGGCGAAGGCCTGCGACTTCGGCTTGCGGGCGCCGGTGAAGTAGAGCGTCCCCACCCCCCACGCGGCGGCCGAGACCAGCAGCACCGCGGCGCCGACCGGGTCCACCACGCCGCGCGCGCTCCCGCCCACGGTGAGCAGCGCCACGCCGGCGAGGCCCACCGCGACGCCGCTCCAAGCGCGCCGGGTGGCCGCCACCTGCCCGACCACCAATCCCGCGATCAGCATCCAGAAGTGCTCGGTCGCGATCATCAGCGCCGCGGGCCCGGAGGCGACGCGCTGCTCGGCCCAGAACAGGCCCCCGTGGCCGATCAGGAAGAAGAGCGCGCCGGTCGCCAGCGCCGCCTTCACCTGCGCGCGGCGCGGACGCGGCTCGCCGCGCAGCAGCGCCCAGCCGACCAGCATCGCCCCCGCGAGCACCGAGCGCACGCCGGCCAGCATGAAAGGCGGCACCACCTGCACGGCCAGGCGGATGGCGAGGTACGTCGACCCCCAGATCACCCAGGTGGCCGCGTACGCCGCCAGCCGCTTCGCTCCCAGGGCGCGCACCCGCTGCGCGATCATCGCCCGCCCGCCGCCGCGCCGAAGAGCAGCACGAACCGCGGCGCCGGCGATCCGCGCAGGTCGATGCAGCAGGCCGCCTGGACCGCGACCGGCCGGCTCATCGGGAACCCCGGCTCCGGCGCGGGCGGCGAATAGCCGGCGCTCGCGTACCACGTCCACCCGTCCACGTAGCGCGTCGCCAGCCGGGAGAGGAAACTCGGGCGCGAGCGTGCCGCGTCGATGGGAGAGCGCAGGTCCTGCGGGTGGGTGACGACTGCTGGGTCGGCCGAGCTCATGGTGTGCCTCCCGCTCTTCGTGAGTTCAACCTTCAAAACCGTTTTTGAAGGTTAGGCGATGATACCACTGGACATCTAACCTGTCAAGGGTCATCTTAGAGGTTAGAGGGAACTCAAGCGGGAGCAGGAGATGATGATGCAGGAGAAGAACCCATTCGCGAGCAGGGAGCTGGTCGGCGGGCGGATCTGCCTGGACTTCGCGAACACGCTGGGGCAGCACGAGCCCGAGCCGCAGAGCGAGTGGCTGGCCTCGTACGACGACCTGGTATGGTGGGCGCTCCGGGCGGAGATCGTGCCCGAGGCCGAGGCCGCGGCGCTGTTCGAGCGCGCGCGTGCGCACCCCGGCGAGGCGGCGGAGGTGTTCCGGCGCACCCTGGAACTGCGCGAGGCGGTCTTCCGCATCTTCTCCGCAGCCGCGGCGCGGCGGGACCCGGAGCGCGGCGACCTGGAGGTGCTCAACCGGGAGTTGGCGCTCGCGATGCCGCACGCGCGGGTCGCCCCCGTCAGCACGGGGTGCAACTGCGACTGGGCCTGGGAGGAGACCGGCGCGCTGGACCGCGTGCTCTGGCCGGTGGCCCGCTCCGCCGCCGAGGCGCTGACCTCTGAGGACGTGGGGCGGATCGGCGAGTGCGCGGGGGAGGGGTGCCAGTGGCTGTACGTGGACACCAGCCGCAACCACAGCCGCCGCTGGTGCGTGATGAGCGACTGCGGCAACCGCGCCAAGGCGAAGCGCCACTACCATCGCGCGAAGGCAGGCGCCGGCGGGGATTGAAGAAATACGAGAAATCTCACCATTCTGTGGACTGATCTGATACCGATTTCCGAAATCGATGGTGCAAAGGGACGTCATCCCGAAGGCGCCGCCGCTCTGTACCTGAACCAACGCTGAACCGTGGCGGCGCCGAGGGATCTAAGACCTGTCGCCGCGACGAAGCCGACCTCATCGCGGCGGAAATTCCAGATCCCTCGGGTGCCGCCAGGCGTTGGTGACGCGTCCAGGTCGGCGCAGCGGCACCGCTCGGGATGACGTCTCAAGGGTTGGAGCGGATGCACAGACATTCTGCGAAATCGGTATGAATGCGAGAAGGGGACTGGCTCGCGCCGGTCCCCTTCTGCCGTCCCGTCACCCGTGCCGACCGGTCAGTTCACCGGGTACGGCTCCAGGCGTCCGCCCCTGGACAGCAGCAGCGAGGTCTCGGGCCCCCGGTGCAGGCGCTCGAAGAGACGCCCGGTCTTGAGCTGCTCGATCAGCGCTGGCGCGGCGTTGTCGCCTTCCATCATCGCCTCGTGCGTCACGTGCAGGAAGCGCTCGGCCTGGCCGGGACCGGCCTGGAAGCGCCACACGTGCCGGTTGCCCTCGTTGCGGTCGGCGGTGCGGACGGTATCCCACCGCTTCCGGGCCTGGCGCCGCAGCACGGCGCCGATCTCCTTCGCCACGGTGGCGACCTTCTGGTTGTGCTGCTCGCGACCTTCCATGCTCGCCTCCATCTACACGCGGAGCGCGGGTTCGCGCCCCGCGGGACCCCACCCGCACAAGTGTGAGCGGAGTAGGACCGAGCCCCCGGGAGCGTGGCGCTGTGCTTCATACCCCGCCAATCCCGTTTCGGCCCAAAGCACTTCAGGCCGTCGCCCTGGCCGGCTCGGGGCGCGGGAAGAGCGGGTCGCCCGCGGCCATCGTCCAACCGGCGACGTCCAGCGTGGGGAGCGCGGCGATGCCGGGCATCTCGCGCTCCCCGGCGACGCGGCGCCAGAGCGCTGCCATCTTCTCCGGCATGAAGGGGAAGAAGAGGACGGCGACCACGGCCAGGTAGCGCACCATCGCGTGCAGCGCCGCGTCGAGCTCCGCGCCGCGCGCCTCGTCCTTGGCGATGATCCACGGCTGCACGTCGGCCACGAAGGCGTTGGCGTGCCACACCAGGCCGAACGCCGCGGCGGCGGCGTCGTGCAGCAGGCTCGCGTTCATCGCCGCCACGTAGCCGCCCACCGCCTTCTCTACCTCCGTGTCCGGGCGCGTCTCCAGCGAGGGCGTCACCCCGCCGCGGTACCGCGCCACCATCGACAGCGTGCGGCTGGCGAGGTTCCCCAGCCCGTTCGCCAGCTCGCTGGTGTAGCGCTCCGCGAAGCGCTCCCAGGAGAAGTTGCCGTCCGCGTCCCACGGCACCTCGCGCAGCAGGAAGTAGCGGAAGGCGTCGGGGCCGTAGCGGTCGATCGCCTCGTTCAGGTCCAGCCCCGCGCCGATCCCGCTCGACTTGCTGAACCGCTCCCCGCCCAGCAGCACGAAGCCGTGCCCCCAGACGTGCCGCGGCAGCGGGAGCCCCGCCGCCTGGAGCATCGCCGGCCAGATGATGGCGTGCAGCCGCACGATGTCCTTCCCCACCACGTGCAGGTCGGCCGGCCACCACTCCTCCCACCCCTCGTCCGGATAGCCGGTGTCGGTGAGGTAGTTGGGGAGCGCGTCGAACCACACCCACGTCCCCTGCGTCTCCCCGTCGGACGAGGGGATCGGGAAGGGGATGGCCCAGGAGAGCCGCGCGCGGGTGATGGAGATGTCTTCGAGCCCCGAGTCGAGCAGCGCCAGCATCTCGTTGCGGCGCGCCTCGGGGCGCAGGAAGTCCGGGTGCGCGTCGAAGTGCGCGCGCAGGAAGTCCTGGTACTTTGAGAGGCGGAAGAACCAGTTGCGCTCTTCCGTCCACTGCAGCTCGCGCGTGGGGTGCAGCACGCAGCGGCCGTCCACGATCTCGCCCTCGCGCTTGAACAGCTCGCACCCCACGCAGTACCACCCCTCGTACGTCTTCTCGTAGAAGTCGTCGGGGTTGCGCTGGTGGATGCGCTCGATCAGCGCCTTCACCCCGCGCTTGTGGTGCGGATGCGTGGTGCGGATCCAGCGGTCGTTGGAGATGTGGAGGCGCGCCCACGTGGCCTCGAAGCGCGCGGCCACCCGGTCCGCCTGCTCCTGCGGGGTGATGCCGTTGGCGGCCGCCGCCTGCGCCACCTTCTGCCCGTGCTCGTCGAGCCCCATGCAGAAGCGCACCCGGCGCCCCTGCAGCCGCTGGTACCGGGCGATGGCGTCGGCACCGATCTTCTCGTAGGCGTGCCCCTGGTGCGGGTCGCCGTTCGCGTAGTCGATCGCCGTCGTCAGGTAGTACCGGCCTCCGCTCACTCCGGCCTCCGCTCGGGCGGGCGGCGGGGGCGGCGCGGCGGACGCTGCGGCTGCTGCGGCGTGGGGAGCGGCGCGCTCGGCTGCGGCGCCGGCGCGGCGCGCTCGCCGGGGGGCACGGCCACGGTCTCGGCCTTGAGCTGCTCCAGGTCGATGGTACGGCGCTGGCGGTTCTCGTCCTGCAGCGTCACCAGGTTCCGCCAGATGTCGATGGACACGACCTTCTCGGCGCCCGCCGTGGTGCGCAGCGTCTTCCCCTCGCGCGGGAAGCGCTTGCGCGCCTGCAGGTAGGCGTCGTGCTCGTAGGTCAGGCAGCACATCAGCCGGCCGCAGGTGCCGGAGATCTGCTGCGGGTTCAGCGAGAGGTTCTGGTCCTTGGCGAGCTGCAGCGAGATCGGCTTGATCTCGCGCAGCCAGGTGGCGCAGCAGAGCTGCCGGCCGCAGCGGCCGACGCCGCCGAGCTGCGCCGCCTCGTCGCGCACGCCGATCTGCTTGAGCTCGATGCGGGTGCGGAAGGTGCGCGCCAGGTCGCGCACGAGCTGCCGGAAGTCCACCCGGCGCTCGGCGGTGAAGTAGATGGTCAGCTTGTTCCGGTCCCACTGCCACTCGGCGTCGCTGACCTTCATCTTCAGGTTCTGCTGCTCCACCAGCTCGCGCGTGCGGCGGCGCACCCGCTCCTCGTCGGCGCGCAGCGTGGCGAGCTGGTGCACCTCGCCGGTGTCGGCGCGGCGCAGGATGGGCGTGGCCTGCGCGGGGTCGCTCCCGCACTTGCTGCGCGCCACGCCGCCCACGGAGCGCACCCGCCCCACGTCGCGGCCGCGCTCCACCTCCACCAGCACCCACTCCCCCGCGCGCAGCGTCACGTCGGGCGAGGTATGGAACCCCCTGCACATCCCCTTGAAGGCGACCTCCACCAGGAAACCGGCCTGCTCGGGCGACTGCAGGGGCTGGATCACCGGAAGCTCGAGACTCACCGGGTCCCTCCCCATCTATGCTCTCGGGACGCACGTCGCACCCCGCGAACGGTCAAAAAAAAGTGCCAAGTGCCAAGTGCTAACTGCCAGTGCCGGGTGCCGACCTCACCATCCAGTGCCCGTGCCGTTCAGCACTCAGCACTCAGCACTCCCGTTGCTCATCGCCCCGAACGCCACTGTCCCATCCCCAGGTACTTCTCCAGGCGAGCCTGGCGGAGCGCGTCGACCTCCAGCGCCCCCAGCTCGCCCAGGTGCTTCTGCAGCGCCGCCTTGAGCGCGGTGCCGGTGGCCTCCCAGTCGGAGTGCGCGCCGCCGGCGGGCTCGGGGATCACGTCGTCGATCACCTTGAGCTCCAGCAGGTCCTCGGCGGTGATGCGCATGGCGCGCGCGGCCTTGTCGCGGTGCGAGGCGTCCTTCCAGAGGATGGCGGCGCACCCCTCGGCGCTGATCACGGCGTAGATGCTGTTCTCCAGCATCAGCACCCGGTCGGCTACGCCGATGGCCAGCGCCCCGCCCGAGCCGCCCTCGCCGATCACCACCGCCACGGTCGGCACCTTCAGCGCCGACATCTCGCGCAGGTTGCGGGCGATGGCCTCGGCCTGCCCGCGCTCCTCGGCGCCTAGGCCAGGGTAAGCGCCCATGGTGTCGATCATGGTGACCACCGGGCGTCCGAACTTCTCCGCCAATTTCATCAATCGGAGCGCCTTGCGGTAGCCCTCCGGGTGCGGCATGCCGAAGTTGCGCGTGAGGTTGTCCTTCATGTCGCGCCCCTTCTGGTGCCCGATCAGCATCACCGTCTGCCCGTCCAGCCGCGCCCAGCCGCCCACGATGGAGGCGTCGTCGCGGTACATCCGGTCGCCGTGCAGCTCCACCCAGTCGGAGAAGATCATCTCCACGTAGTCGAGCGTGTACGGGCGGCGGGGATGGCGGGCCACCTGCACCCGCTCGATGGGCGAGAGGTTGCGGAAGGTGTCCTGCTTGAGCCCGTGCAGCTTGCGCTCGAGCGAGCGCAGCTCGCTGGTCACGTCGAGCCCGCGCTCGCGCGCCATCCCGCGCAGCGACTGCATCTGCTCTTCGACCTCGGCGATGGCGCGCTCGAAGTCGAGGTGTGCGACGGTAGCCAAGTTCCGGTTCCTCGCGCTGTGTCACACGGGCGCCGAACGCGCCCGATCCCGGTAAGATACACCGGGATCGGGGGATCGGGGCAAGCTTCGGGGCGTCCGTGGTCGGGTACCTCGCAGATTACGCAACTCGGCGAAACACAGCAGATTCACGAAAAGAGGCGGGATTACTAGATGTGCACCCGCAACCGGCACCGCCCACCACCGCCGATTTCATATAACTTCGCGCAGCCAATGCCAGTGTAACGGACAGCGGAGGCCACGGGAAGTTTACTCGGGGGGCACCTCATCAACGTTACAGTTGCGCTAACTGGACGGATTCTTTATCATGCAGTGGTGCCCGAACAATAACCGTAAGAGGCTTGGCGCGGCCGTCGGACCCACGCAGCATACGATGACTGATTCCGTCCCGCCGTGTCCCCATATTGAAAATCGGAACGGCGGGCTCAAGAGGGACAGGCCTCCGTTCGCCCCGTAGTCAGCAGAGCCCGGCGGCCTGCGCGAAGGTTCCAGCTACAACGCGCACATCCATGCCCCCGACTTTCGCCCGAAGGCCAGATGTGTATCTTCGTACGCTTGTCCCACTGTAGAATCGTCCCGGGCTTCGCCCGGTATCGGCTCAACCGGGCCGCTCTGCCCTCGCCGTACGAGATCTCCGCACAGTGTCCCTGGATTTCGCCGCGCAACATCTCGGCTGGCCGAGCCGAGACGAGATCCTGACGCCTTCCGGAGCTGGTCCGCGAGTTTTCGCCGAACTTGCACGGGAGAAGTTAGGAAAGGCCCTCCGTCTCCGTCCCGATGTCCCCTCAGTGGACGTCGGGGTACTCGTACTTGATTCCGCTGCCGACGCAACCGACGCGCCCATCGCTATTGTTTGCGAGTTCCACACTGCCGTATCGTTGGAAACGCTTGAGGAGACACATCGTCTCGCATGGAACTTCTGCCGCGCCCCCTTGCTGGTGACGCTTGAACCTCACGTAATTCAAGCATGGAGCTGTTGCGAACCCCCTTCCGACCTCGGCCTCCTTCAGGATAATACCGCAAAAGTCGATGAGCTACAGGTCAGCACGCTAGAGATTTCGAGCCTGTCGCAACAAGCAGCCGAGTCGCTACACTGGGTGGAGTTGGCATCGGGCGAGTTTTTTCGAAAGCACCACGAGCGGTTCCGTAGAGAGCGCTGCGCTGACGGAATGCTCTTGGCTAATTTGGTCTATGTTCGCGAGCGCTTGAAGAAGTTAGGTCTGCCGTACGAGGTCAGTCACGACCTACTCGCGCGGCTCATATTCATCCAATTCCTCTTCCAGCGGAAAGATTCGGCGGGGAACCCCGCGCTCAATCAGCGTGTGTTGCGGCGCCTTTACGACGAAGGTCGGATGCAACGAATACACAGTACCTTTGCTGGTGTGCTGCAAGACTACACCGATGCGTACGCGCTTTTCCGCTGGCTGAATGACCGCTTTAATGGTGACTTATTTCCTGGTAAGGGGGCCACCGAAGCGGAACGTGAGACAGAGTGGCAAGCAGAAATGGCGCAGGTTAATCCCGACCATCTACGCCTCCTTGCTCAGTTTGTTAGTGGTGAGATCGAGATGCGTGTGGGCCAACATTGTCTTTGGCCGCAGTATTCTTTTGACGCGATTCCACTAGAGTTCATTAGCAGCATTTATGAGGTATTCGTGCACAAAGGAGCGGGGAGACGCCGCAAAGACGGTGCAACCAAGCCAACATCTACAAAAGGGGTGCATTATACACCGGGCCACCTAGTCGACTTCATGCTTGACGGCGTGCTCCCATGGGATGAACCAGAGTGGGATATTCGGGTCTTAGACCCGGCCTGCGGGTCGGGAATATTCCTTGTTAAGGCGTTTCAACGTCTAGTGTATCGCTGGCGCAGAACCCATTTGGGCGAGGAGCCGTCGGCTGATGTGCTCCGTCGTTTGTTAGAGCGGAACATTGTTGGAGTGGACATTGATGCTGATGCTGTACGTGTAGCTTCGTTCAGCCTATATCTTGCCATGTGCGATGAAATTGATCCGCGACATTATTGGACCGTTGTGAAGTTCCCACGACTTCGCGGAACGAAGATAAAGCGAGCAGATTTTTTCTCTGAGGACGTTTCCGGAATTAATACGAAAGAGGATGCTGGCCAATATGATATTATCGTCGGCAACGCGCCTTGGGGAACGGGAAGCGTTACCGAGCCAGCCCGCCTGTGGGCTCAGACACACGGCTGGAGAACCGCTTACAAGGATCTTGGACCATTGTTCCTCCCGAAAGCAATCGCGTTGTTGAAGGCCCAAGGACGGGTATCGATGCTTCAGCCTGCAGGCGGTCTCCTCTTTAACCGAGTGGGTACGGCTCGCCAGTTTCGCGCTAAGCTTTTCTCTGAGTTTAACGTAACCGAGGTAGTAAATCTTTCCGCGTTACGCTTTGGACTTTTTCAGAAGGCGATCTCTCCCGCATGCATCGCCACGGTGCGCGCAGGAGAGCCATGTAACGACCCGATAACGTATATTTGTCCCAAATCCTTGCAAACGCACGAGGATGACTTCCGCGTAGTGATTGAGCCAATGGATATCCACTCGATATCCCGCCGGGAGGCTGCGTCGGACCCGCTTATCTGGACTGTCTTCACCTGGGGAGGGAGACGGGACCACGCACTAATTCAGCGTCTGCGGAAACTGCCGTCAGTGGACCAACTCGCGAAACAAGGGGTGCTCCAAAAGCGCCAGGGAATTATCCGTGGAGATAGAAGTGTGGAAGCGGAGATTACGAACCGGCGTTTCCTGGCGGCAGGTTTTCCGGCAGGAACTACTCTCTATGTCCACGCGGATCGACTCCCGATCAACGAAGACGGCCAAATCCATTCGAAAGATTCGACCAACTTTGATGCATTCCGTCTACCGCAGATGATTGTCAAGCAGGCGTGGGGTGTGGCTGGTCAGCGATTTCGGGCAGCATTGGTGCGCGACGAAGAGGGAAGGGGGATACTATGCTCGGAGAGTTACATCAGTGTGCACGCCTCCAACGGCAATGCCGGTACGCTTGAATCCGCGTGTCTTACGCTAAATAGCTGCTTCGCAGTGTACTACCTACTGCTGACGAGCGGGCGATTCGCATCATATCGGCCTGAGCCGAACACCGAGGATTTGCTTGCTGTGCCGATTCCGCCTTCGGCCGAGGGTCAATCTCACGAACCACACTCGGTAGAGGACCTAGACGAGCGGGTTCGGGCGGCTTTCGGGTTCCACGAAATCGAATGGTCGTTAATCAAAGATCTATATGATTTCACCCTACCGGACTTCAAAGGCGACCTGTCCTCACCTGGCCGACTCCGCACACGGCGAGTTGGGGAGGCTAACGGCACAGACTCGGAATTACTGAGCTACGGAAGGCAGTTTCTCCGTGTGTTGAAGGCCGGGTTCGGCAGTGACAAGCGAATTCGCGTTACAGTGTTCGATGACGGAACTGCTCCGCTCCCTGTCAGGTTGGTTGCAGTCCACCTAGATGGGCCTGAAGACGGCGTAACGGTCGAGCCTATGACTTCCAGCAACCTTCACCGGCGCCTGCGTCTGCTGAATGACCGCCTTCTCGCTATGG
>DASYJZ010000213.1:0-3660 GCA_035995965.1 Longimicrobium sp.
TGGGTGACCGCGGAGTACTCGATGCTGCCGCGCGCCACCAACACCCGCAACCGCCGCGAGCGCGACAAGGTGGGCGGCCGCACCCAGGAGATCCAGCGCCTGATCGGCCGTTCGCTGCGCAGCTGCGTGGACATGGCCGCCCTCGGCGAGCGCACCGTCACCATCGACTGCGACGTGCTGCAGGCCGACGGCGGCACGCGCACGGCGTCGGTCACCGGGGGCGCGGTGGCGCTCTTCGACGCCTGCGCCTGGATCGAGCGCACGCACGGCGTCCCCTCGCCCTTCCGCGAGTTCGTCGCCGCCGTGAGCGCCGGCCTGGTGGACGGCCGCCTGCTGCTGGACCTGGACTACTCCGAAGACTCCGCCGCCGAGGTGGACCTGAACCTGGTGGCGCGGGAGTCCGGCGGGATCATCGAGGTGCAGGGCACCGGCGAGCACGGCCACTTCACCCCCGAGCAGCTCTACTTCCTCACGCAGATGATGAGCGGCTGCGTCGGCGGCCTCCACGCCGCCCAGCGCGCCGCGGTGGCCGGCTCGTGAGCCTGGGGATGGGTTTCTCTCCGATGACGACTCTCGCGAACGTCTCGCTTGAGGATAGCGGGCCTTGGCCAGCGCGTTCTCCTTCAACGTCTCGAACGCCTCCACGGCACCTTCGTCGGGAGATTCGGGGTCGCCGAGGTCCTGGTGAGCCACCGGCCCCGCGGGGTGCACGCCGCCATCGCGGTCCCTGCTAGCGGGGTGGCCCAATCGGTATGCCGGTAGCCATTTGATCCTGATGAAACGCCGACAGCCCGCGCGGTCGGTGCCGCGCGGGCTGTTTCGTGGCGCTCGCCGCTGCTCAGCAGAGCTTGGTCGAACAGGTCAGCCGCGTGGTGTTGCAGCCGGGGTCACAACCAGCCAGTGTGGCATTCGCATTGACTTCCTCCGTGTTCGCGTCGGTCTCGAACGAGGTCACCATGAGCGAGTCCAGGTCGAGCGTCAGTTTCTGGTTCATGCGTCGCCTTCGTGGTGTGATGGTGGCCGCCCATGAGCCCTCCGCCAGCGTGACGGAAGTATTAAGCGGCGCTTTAGGGTAGTATTAAGGCGCGGGGGGCGCAACCCGCGAAGCGTTTGCCCTTCCGCGAGTTCGTCGCCGCCGTTAGCGCCGGCCTGGTGGACGGCCGGCTGCAGCTGGACCTGGTCGACTCCGAAGACTCCGCCGCAGAGGTGGACCTGAGCCGGGTGTTGCGCGAGCTGCTGGTCGCTACGCGCAGTACGCGAGGTACCCGGCACACCACCGCGGACGCACTCTCAGCCTCGCCGCCGAGCGCTGCCGGCAGAGCGGCCGGGTTGACCAAAACGGTTGGTACGGCTAGATTCTACCGCTCTCCATGCGGGGCGTGGCGCAGCCCGGTAGCGCATCTGCTTTGGGAGCAGAGGGTCGCCGGTTCAAATCCGGCCGCCCCGACTGGAGGGAAGTACCTGCGCCAGTAGCTCAGGTGGATAGAGCAACAGCCTTCTAAGCTGTGGGTCACAGGTTCGAGTCCAGCACGGCGCGTCAGCTAAGTTGAGCCCCCACCGTAACTTACGGCGGGGGCTCTTCTGTTTCTAGTGTCCAGTTGAGCGGCTCCGTGCGCAGAATTGTGTGAAAAGAACTGTGAAATCGGTGCGAAACCCCGCTAATCTGCCCTCCTGAGAGCCGCGACGGGCGAGTATGTGTGATGCAGTGTAAGTTACACTCTTGCTTAATCTTAACGCAGACGAATGCGATCTCTGCGCCATCGTGACTCGAATAATGGACCCATGGCTAACTACGTCGCAGGATCCGCCATGCGTGCATCGAGTGATCCTTCGAGTTGTCTCCCGTGGAATCCGGCCCTTCTCCTGAGTTTTTGTGGTGATAATCGTGCGCAGAATCGTGTGATCGGCTTGGCCGCCGACCTACTTGCCAAGCCCCGGTAGCCGTCTTCGCTGGCCGTTCTGGCGGGTGACCCGGATGGGGACGAGCAGGCTTGATCGAACGTGGAGCTTGGAAACGGCTCCGACAGAGATAGAGAGAAGCTATCCAACTGTCGTTAGCAGTGGCACCACCCGGGCGAGATGCTGCTCCACTCGGAACTCCACCACTTGTGAGCGGTGACGGACTTCGCCCAAGTGGCCGTAAGTCCGCTCGACCATGTGCACGCCCGTGTGGCCCAGTTCGCGCGCTACGGTAAATGTTGACACGGGAGCCCCGTTGTCGAGCGTCTGCAGCCGCGCGGTTGCATAACCATGGCGGAGCTTGTTCCAGCGTACCTCTCCCGGCTGGAAACCGACGCGACTGCCGAGCGTGTCGAGCATCTTCCGGGAGTCCGAAATCATGCCCTCCTCCCCTCGCGACAGCAGGCGCTCGGAGGGAAAGAGCAGCCGGTTCAGCCGCGATCCGTACTTGCCGAGATAGTCAGACAGAATTTCCGCGAGTTGCGGCCAGAGCGGAACGGCGCGTGTCGATCTAGGCGTTTTCAGCCTCCGCCAGGAGTTCGGGTGGATGCGAACAACTCGCCTGCCGAAGTCGACATCCTCGATTTCGATCCCGAATGCCTCGCGCATTCGGCAACCGGTGAGCGCGATGAATGCGATCAGCGCATAGCTGCATTCGGGCAAGGGGCGAGCTGGTGGAGTCGGTCGGTATGTCCGCGCGGATTCGAGGAGCGCAGCCGTTTGCCAGGGCTCGAACCACTCATCCAGAGGAGGAGATTCCAATGGTTTTACGATGCCGCCGATCGGGTTTGGTCCGTGATAGACACGTTCACGGATAGCGGCTGTGAACAGGCCGCTGAGCGCCTCCAGGTACTTCCGCTGCGTGGATCCGGAGAGATTGCCGCCCCGGCCATTGGGAAACTCCGTGAGCCAGATCTTGAAGCGGAGCATCTCCCGCGACGTAATCGTCAGCAGCGGCCTGTCGGCTCCAAAGAACCGGATTGCGCCCGATTGGAGCCGCGCGCCCGTTTCCTTCAGCCAGGTTTGCGTGACCGTTGCTTCCTGCCGCCGGAGTGCGAGGTGCTGAGGGATGAACGCGCCGAGCGTGATCCGTCTCTCCACTCCCAGGACTGCGCGATCTACCTTCGCCTGTTCCAATTCCTTCACGCGATCGGCGAACACCACCGCCGCGATAGCGGGGTTGGTTGTGCCCAAGCGCTTCAGCGACGCAGGCTCGACGAGAGGTTCGCGCCCGTGTCCCAAAGAGGTGAAGTCGCCCCACGCTCTTGGGGGTCCATTACCGTGGCTGCGCCAGTAGATCCTCGCCATCGCTTATCACTTCTGGTCGAGATTGGATTCGAGCACCTCCCGACTGGAAAGTCCGCCGCCGCCGGAGCTTACCTTGGGCTTCGTAGCAATGGTATGTAAACTCCGTGGACGCATAGCCGCTGCTGGTCATAGCGTTGGCTATGGCCGGCACCGACCCAGACCTCATCCGCTTCGGAGTGGCGATCCGCACACTCCGCATGCGACGGCGACTCACTCAGGAGAAGCTTGCCGCATTGTCCCACCTGGACCGGAGCTTCGTCGGTCAGATCGAGCGCGGCGAAAGCAACGTCAGCTTCTTGAACGTGCTGCGGCTCCTTGGTGGCTTGAAAGCCAGTTGGAGCGAGCTCGCCGCGCTACTCGACTGATGCCTTCTGCGCCGGTGAGGCAGAGCCT
>DASYJZ010000214.1:0-7475 GCA_035995965.1 Longimicrobium sp.
GCCTGCGCGGACTACCGCCTCTGGTGCACCCGCAGTCGGGGCGCACGCCACCGGCATCCATGCGACCGAAGCGAACGCAGGCTGACCCGCCACGGTTCGGCTGCCGCAAAGCTGGTGGCGCGCCCGGTGATCTCGGGCACACCACACCGCTGTAGTCCGCGCAGGCGGACTTCGTGTGGTTGTTGCAGCGAATTCATTCGCCCCTTCCCCAATCTTCCTCGCGCTGGCCCGCGACGTGCCGCCATCCTCCGGACGATCATTCGGCACCTCGAGTCACGGCTGGGGAGAACACCGACCATGCAGCTCACCGGGATCCATCACCTGACCGCCGTCACCGGCGACGTGCGCGAGAACCACCGCTTCTACACGCAGGTGCTGGGAATGCGGCTGGTGAAGCGCAGCGTGAACCAGGACGACGTGAGCGCCTACCACCTCTTCTACGCCGACGCCATCGGGTCGCCGGGAACGGACGTGACGTTCTTCGACTGGCCGATGCCGCGCGAGCGGCGGGGCACGCGCAGCCTCGTCCGCACGCACCTGCGCGTGAACGGCGCCGCCTCGCTCGAGTGGTGGGCGGACCGGTTCCGCGAGCTCGGCGTCGGCGCCGGTCACGTCATCGAGCGCGACGGGCGGGCGACGCTGGACTTCGAGGACGGCGAGGGGCAGCGGCTGGCGCTGGTCGACGACGGCGGCGCGGGCGACCCGCCGCGGGCGTGGGACCACAGCCCCGTCCCGCCCGAGCACCAGGTGCGCGGCCTGGGCCCGATCGTGATGAGCGTCCCCGACCTCCGCCCGACCGACGCCGTGCTGACGGGGGTGATGGGGCTGCGCCCGGTGCGCGAGTACCCGCACCCGGAACAGCCGCGCGACACCGTGCACGTCTACGAGATGAACGAGGGCGGGCCGCACGCGGAGCTGCACGTCGCCGTGCAGCCGGAGCTCCCGGTCGGGCGCCTGGGCGCGGGCGGCGTGCACCACGTGGCCTTCCGCACGCCCACGGAGGAGGAGTACCACGCCTGGTTCCACCGGCTGAGGGAGCTCGGGGTGCAGAACAGCGGGGAGATCGACCGGTACTACTTCCGCAGCCTCTACTTCCGCGAGCCGAACGGCGTGCTCTTCGAGATCGCCACCGACGGCCCCGGCTTCGCGGTGGACGAGGACCCCGCCACCCTGGGCGAGCACGTGGTGCTGCCGCCGTTCCTGGAGCCGCAGCGCGCGCAGATCATCGCCAACCTCAAGCCGATCGGCTGAGGGAGCGGCGGCACGGCGCGAGACCATCGACCGAAGGAATCATCAAAGATGACCTCGACCGGACAGTTCCCCGCCGAGACCAGCGCGGACGGCGCCTTCGTGCGGCAGCGCTACGCCTTCCGCGACCGCATCACGGCGGACGGCTCGTCGGGGTTCCCGGCGGAGGCGGGGCGATACCACCTCTACGTCTCCCTCGCCTGCCCGTGGGCGCACCGGGCCGTCATCGTCCGCAAGCTGCTGGGGCTGGAGGACGCGATCTCGATGTCGGTCGTCGACCCCGTGCGCGACGAGAAGGGATGGGCGTTCCGCGAGGGCGACGGGCACGGGCCGGACACCGTCTGCGGCTTTCAGTTCCTCTCCGAGGCGTACCTGCGCACCGACCCCACCTACCAGGGCCGCTACACCGTCCCCTGCATCTGGGACCGTGTGACGCAGCGGCTGGTGACGAACAACTACCCCGACATCACCCTCGACTTCGAGACGCAGCTCACCGCCTTCCACCGCCCCGGCGCCCCCGACCTCTACCCGGAGCACCTGCGCGCCGAGATCGACGCCGTCAACGCGGTCGTCTATGAAGACGTGAACAACGGCGTCTACCGCGCCGGCTTCGCCACCTCGCAGGCGAAGTACGACGCGGCGGTGGATGCGCTCTTCGCGCGGCTGGACTGGCTCGAGGCGCGGCTCGCGGACCGGCACCACTTGGTGGGGACGCAGCTCACCGAGGCCGACGTGCGGCTCTTCACCACGCTCGCGCGCTTCGACGCGGTGTACGTGGGCCACTTCAAGTGCAACCTGCGCCGGCTGGTCGACTACCCCAACCTGTGGGGCTACGCCCGCGACCTCTACCAGCGCCCCGGCTTCGGCGAGACGGTGAACTTCGCCCACATCAAGCGGCACTACTACATGACGCACGACCAGTTGAACCCCACCCGCATCGTCCCGCGCGGCCCGCTGGTGGACTGGTCGGCCCCGCACGGCCGCGAGCGCCTGCCGTGACGGCCGACGCGGGAAGCGTGCTCCTGCGCGACGCGCGCGAGGCGGACCTCGCGGCGGTCCGCGCGCTCACGCTGCAGGCGTACGCGGAATACGCGCAGGTGATGGAGCCCTCCGCGTGGGCCGGGCTCGAGCAGGCGGTCCGCCGCACGGTCGAATCCGATTCGAATGCCGCGCGAATCGTCGCCGAGCACGAGGGCACGATCGTCGGCAGCGTGATGCTCTTTCCGCCGTCGACGTCCACCTACGGCGGCAGCGTGGAAGCGCCGCCCTGGCCCGAGCTGCGGCTGCTCGCCGTCTCGCCGGAGGCACGGGGGATGGGGGTCGGCCGCCTGCTGGTGGACGAGTGCGTCCGCCGCGCCCGCGCGAGCGGCGCGACGGAGCTGGGGCTGCACACCTCGAGGAGCATGGCCACGGCAATCGCGATGTACCGGCGGGTGGGCTTCGTCCGCGCCCCCGAGCACGACTTCCAGCCGGAGGGCGCCGAGCTGGTCGAGGGGTACAGGCTCAGGCTGTAACCCCTCACCCTGGCGCTGCGCGCCGGTCCCTCTCCCAAAACAGCCTGGGAGAGGGACGGGGGCTCGCTTCGCTCGCTGCTGCTGCGGTGTGAGGCGGAGCGCGGTGCGTCGCCGCGGCTGCGCGGAAACGTCATCGCGTGCCACATCGATTCGGCCGCGCCGGGGGCGGGAGTCCGCGAAGGCGGACTTCGCGTGGTTGTTGCCGCGGTTTCAACCGCCCCCCGACGCCGCGGGCCACTGTGTCCTGTCCACACCCGCAACAGCGTTGTCGCGCGGCGAGACACAATCGCGTTTCCGGGAAACGTGGGTTCCCCCGTGCATCCCCCTCAAGGCACTGTCAATCGGCTACTTAGGTTCCACGTGAACGCATTCCGACGGACGGTCCCGGTCCTGCCCAGGTGATTGCAAAGGCCACCCGCGAGCCGGAGACGCGCCGCCGTCGTTCGAGCCTGACCGACGCGGACCTTCACAGCCGCGGGCACCTTCGACTACCATTGCACCCGGCACAGCGGAATGACCGGCCGCGCGGTGGTGCGGTGAGCCGCGACCGCGGCTGCACGGCACGCCACATCAGCAACGAGGGACCGAACCATGAAGACCAGGATCGCGGCCGGGGTGACGGCGGGCGTGCTCGCCCTCGCGGCGTTCGCCCCGCGCGCGAGCGTCCAGGCGGCCACCCCGCCGACCGTGCACGAGGTGCGGATGGTGATGACCGGCAACAGCGCCCGCTACGAGCCGGCCACGCTCACCATCAACTCCGGCGACCAGGTGCGCTTCGTGAACGTGAGCGGCGGCCCGCACAACGTGGCGTTCGACGCGGCCACCATCCCGGCGGACGTGAAGCCCGTCCTCAGCGCCCACATGGCGAACCAGATCGACGAGCTCTGGGGTCCGCTGATGAACACCCCCGGCGCCACCTACACGGTCTCGTTCGCGGGCGTGCGAGCCGGCCGCTACGCGTACTTCTGCGTCCCCCACATGTACGACAAGAACGGCAACGTGACCGCGGGGATGAAGGGCACGATCATCGTGCGCTAGCCGTCTCCCGGAACGCCGCCCGCCCCGATGCGCGCCGGCCGCGAGCGGCGCGCGGGGCAGGCTTTCGCCGAAAATCGCGGCAGTGCAGCCCGCATGCCGCTTCCAGCCCACCAGGATGATGGAACCGTGAAGATCCTCTCTCTCCATCGTGCTTCCCGCGGCCGCCTGGCGGCCCTCGCGGGCGCCGCGGCAGTCCTCGCCCTTTCCGCCTTCGCGCCGCGCGTCGTCGTTTCGGCCGCCGCACCGCCGACCGTGCACGTGGTGCGGATGACGATGAGCGGAACGACCGCGCGCTTCGAGCCGGCGACCGTCACCATCCACGCCGGCGACCAGGTGCGCTTCGTGGTGGCGAGCGGCGCCCCGCACAACGTGGCGTTCGACCCGGCAAAGCTGCCGGCCGACGTGCGCCGTGTGCTCGCGGCCGCCATGCCCAACCCCATCCAGCCGCTGTCCGGCGCGCTGCTGCTGAACGTGGGCGACAGCTACACCATCTCGTTCGCCGGGGTCAAGCCCGGGCGCTACGAGTTCTTCTGCATGCCGCACGTGGGCATGGCGATGAAGGGCACCGTGGTGGTGCGGTAGCAGTCCAGCGGGACCGTCGCAGTCCAACTCTCCACACGCCGAGGAGCCGACCCAGTGAACACCCTCCGTGCAGTCCGCGCCACCTGCGCCCTGGGCGCAGCGTGCGCCGCCCTGTGCACGAGCGCCGCCGGCGGGCGCGCGCAGTCGCTGCTGGACCGCCCGCCCAACCTCTCCGGCGGGTGGGTGGGGAGCAGCGGGCAGCTCTACTTCAACTTCATGCACCGCTTCGTCGCCAGCCACGCGCCCGAGCGGAAGGTGACCAACGTCCCCACCTTCACCCTGGCCGCGGGGCTGCCGCTGCGCACGCTGGTGGGGCTGGAGTACTCCACCAACTCCAACCTGGCGCCGCGCTACCCCAACGAGTGGGAGGTCTTCCTCCGCCACGCCCCGCTGCAGCAGGACCGCGGCGCGCCGGTGGACCTGGCCGGGCAGGTGGGCTACAACTTCGCCGCGCAGGGAGTGGACGGAGAGGTGTCGCTGGCGCGGCGGCAGGGCCCGCTGCGGCTGATCGCGGCCGGGCGCGCGCTCTCGGACCCCGTCAGCGGCGGCGACCGCCGCTTCGCGCTGGCGGGCGGGGGCACGCTGCGCATCTCGCGCTACTTCGCGCTGGCCGGCGACGTGGCGACACTGACGAAGCGGCAGGACGGCGAGGAGGTCGCCTGGAGCGCGGGGCTGCACCTGGCCATCCCGGGGACGCCGCACACCCTGTCGATCCAGGCGTCGAACACGGCGACGTATACCCTGCAGGGCCTCTCGCGCGGCGACAAGATCCGGCGCTACGGCTTCGAGTTCACCATCCCCCTCACGCTGAACCGCTGGTTCGGCAACTCCGCCCAGGGCCACGCGCCGCCACCGCCCCAGCTCGCGCAGGCCGACTCGGGCGCCACCCCCACCGGCCCCGTGGCGCGGTCGGGGATGCGCAACCTGGCGTTCGTGCCGGGGACCATCGAGATCCAGGCGGGGACCACGGTGGAGTGGACCAACAACGACCCGCTCTCCCACAGCGTCACGGCCGACGACGGCTCGTTCAGCTCGGGGCTGATCGGCTCGGGCAACAAGTGGCGGCACACCTTCGCCACGCCCGGCACCTACACCTATCACTGCACTCCGCACCCCTTCATGAAGGGAACGGTGGTGGTCCGATGAGCATGCGAGCCATCTACAGCTTCGCCTGCGCGGCCTTCGCCGCGGTGGTGACGGCGGGCGGCCTGGCCGGCTGCTTCAGCGAGCACGTGTCGGTGACGGCGCCCACGGGGCAGGAGCTCTGCGTGGGCGCGCAGGCGGCCGACGTGGTGCGGATCGTGGACTTCGGCTTCTCGCCGGCGCAGGTCACGGTGCCGAAGGGGGGGAAGGTGACCTGGGTGAACTGCAGCGCCAGCGCCACGCAGCACACCAGCACCTCGGACACGGGCGTGTGGGACTCGGGGTTCCTGGCGCAGTACGCCACGCACCAGCAGACGTACGCCGCGGCGGGGAGCTTCGCCTACCACTGCAACCCGCACCCGTTCATGAAGGGGACGATCGTGGTGCAGCCGTAGCCCCCCTGAACTGCCGTTTCACACGGAGGCGCGGAGGAACCGAGAGAACGCAGTTGAAGCTCTCTCGGTTCCTCCGTGTCTCTGCGTGAAACGGCAGTGCTTCATCCCGCCGCGCGCGACGCCTCGTCCAGCTCGCGCATCGCCTCGTCGTCCAGCTCCAGCGCGGCGGCGGCGACGTTCTCCTCCAGGTGCGCCACCTTCGAGGTGCCGGGGATCGGCAGCATCACCGGCGAGCGGCGCAGCAGCCAGGCCAGCGCCACTTGCCCGGGGGTCGCCCCCAGCCGCCGCGCGATGCGGTCCACCGGCCCGCCCTCGCGCGCCAGCGGCCCCGCGGCCAGCGGGAACCAGGGGATGAAGGCGATCCCCTCGGCCTCGCAGTGGTCCACCACGTCTTCCCACTGGGCGCGGTCCTGCAGGTTGTAGCGGTTCTGCACCGATACCACGGGAAGCACCCGCCGCGCCGCCTCGATCTCTTCCACCCCCGTCTCCGACAGGCCGAAGTGGCGGAACTTCCCCTCGCGCTGCAGCTCGGCCATGGTCCCGAACTGCTCGTCGGCCGGCACCTCGGGGTCGATGCGGTGGAGCTGGTAGAGGTCGATGCGCTCCACCCGCAGCCGGCGCAGGCTCCCCTCGATCGCCCGGCGCAGGTGCTCGGGGCGCCCGTTGGGCGTCCACTGGTCGGGGCCGGGGCGCTCCAGCCCGGCCTTGGTGGCGATCACCAGCCCCTCCGGGTACGGGTACAGCGCCTCGGCGATCAGCTCCTCGCTCACGTAGGGCCCGTACGAGTCGGCGGTGTCGATCAGGTTCACGCCGAGCTCCAGCGCGCGGCGCAGCACCCGCAGCGCCTCGCCGCGGTCGGCCGGCGGGCCCCAGATCCCCTTCCCGGTGATGCGCATCGCCCCGAAGCCGATGCGGTGCACCGGCAGGTCGCCGCCCAGCTCGAACGTCCCCGCGGCGGACGCGTCCACGTTCTTCACGGCCATCGATCCTCCCGTTTCACATGTGAGCCCCGACCCGCGTGCAAGCCCCGTGCGCCGAAACAGCCATCTCGCGCAGAGCCGCGGAGACGCGAGGGAAAAGCTGTTCTCCGCGGCTCTGCGGCTCTGCGTGAGATTGCCGTAACGGGGCGTCGGTGGGACGAGGATTCTCGGCGGCGCGCACTTTGCCGCGATGGGTCAGGCTGCAAGATGGCAGGCGTACCCATGCTCGGGAGGCGCGCATGTCCAGCGGGAGGAGGATGGGGTCGGGGCGGTCCGCGCGGGTGCTGGGAGGGGTGACGGCGTGGGTGCTGGCGGCGGCGGTGGGGGCGTGCGGCGGCGGGCACGTTCCGCTCCCGCAGCTCTCGACGTCGACGGTGGGCGACCCGGCGGGGCTGGTGCAGCGCGGCGAGTACATCGTGCGCAACGTGTCCGTCTGCGGGCACTGCCACGCGGCGGACCCGCGCAACCCCGACGGACCGCTCTCGGGCGGGCTGGCGTTCAGCAACTGGCGGCTGGGGACCATTCGCGCCTCGAACCTGACGCCGGACGTGGGCACGGGGCTCGGGAGCTGGAGC
>DASYJZ010000215.1:0-8437 GCA_035995965.1 Longimicrobium sp.
CCTTCCCAGCGTAATCCACGCCCGGACACGACCCGGAAGCACGGACGGAGCGGCCGCCGTGGGCGGCACCCCGTCCGTTTCGCACCCAGGCATCCGCGTTGCCGCAGACCCGCCGCACCCCGCTCCGCCTCGCCCTGGCGGCCGCCGCGCTCGCCGCGTGCGGCCCCGCCGCCGTGGCCGCCCAGCCCCTCCGCGCCGCCCCGTCCGCACCCGCCACCCGCGACACCACGGTCCTCGCCGACCGCGGCGGCGACGCGCCCGCCCCGGCGGACACCGGCCGCGCGCCGTGCCCGCGGATCGGCAGCATCTTCATCGACAACAACTCGGTGTTCCGGGTGGGCGACCCCGGCCTGGACCCCCGCTTCGCGCGGGCGTACCGGCTCGCCAACCGGCTGCACTCGCGCACCCGCGAGTCGGTGATCCGCCGCGAGCTGCTCTTCGCCGAGGGCGACTGCTACCGCCCGGACCGGCTGGAGGACTCGGAGCGCATCCTCCGCTCCACCGGCTATCTGGCCGACGCGGACGTCTTCTCGGTGCGCCAGCCCGACGGCAGCTACGACGTGATCGTGGAGACGCGCGACGAGTGGTCGACGCGCCTGGAGGCCACCGCCGGCTCCGGGCAGGGCCCCGGGGTGGAGCTGCGCGAGGACAACCTGCTGGGCCGCGGCGTGCGCGTGGCGGCCTTCTGGCGCGAGCAGCAGGGCGAGCGCGTGTACGGCGGCCGGGTGGGCACCTCTCAGCTCTTCGGCACCCACGTCGCCGCGCAGGCGTCGCTCGCCCGCACGCCGGTGGGGCTCGCGGCGTCGGAGCGCATCGCGTGGCCCTTCCGCGGCGAGGCGGCGAAGTGGGCCGGGCGCGAGGCGCTGCTGCGCGACGAGCGCAACTTCGAGTACTTTGTCCCCCGGGGCGGCGGGATGCAGCGGCGCCTCTTCCCGGTGGTGCGCACCACCTTCGACGTGGGGGTGGTGCGCAGGCTGGGGCACCGCGGGCACCTGACCCTGCTCGGCCTGGCCGTGGCCGGCGAGCGCCGCGGCTTCCCGCAGGACACGCTGACCCCCTCGCGCGACACCTCCGGCCTGCCGCCGCCCGGGAGCGGCTTCGTTCCCGGGCTGGCGCCGGTGTCGAACGTGCGCGCGGTGTTCCTGGCCGGGCAGCGCAACGTGACCTTCGACCGGCGGCGCGGCCTCGACGCGGTGCGCGGCGCGGAAGACGTGGAGCTGGGCGCCGACGTGGAGGTGGCGGTGGGGCGCACCCTGGGCGACCTCTCGTCCGACGACGACCTGGCGCTGGACTTCGGGCTGGCGGCGGCGGGCGACCTGGCGGGCGGCGTGCTGGCCGGCACCCGGGTGGTGGTGGAGGGGAAGCGCGACTTCACCGCGGACAGCGGCTCGCTGAAGTGGAGGGACGTGCTGGGGCAGGTGGACGTCTGGGCGTACTGGCGCCCCGCGGCCGACAGCAAGCATACGTTCGTGTTCGCCGCGCGCGCGGCGGGGGGATGGCACCCGCGCGTCCCCTTCCAGGTCACCCTGGGCTCCCGCGCCGGGCTGCGCGGGTTCCCGCGGCAGGTGTACGCCGGGGGGCGGCGGATGGTCGCCACCCTGGAACACCGCGCCTACCTGGCGTGGCCCTTCCCGCGCCTCTTCGACCTGGGGAGCGCGGTGTTCGTGGACGCGGGGCGCACCTGGACCGGCGGCGACCCCTTCGGCCGCAACTCGCCGGTGCTGGTCTCGGCCGGGGCGGGGCTGCGGGTGGCGTTCCCGCCGGGGTCGCGGCGCACCTACCGGCTGGACTTCGCCTTCCCCGTGGCGCCGCGCTTTCGCCCGCGCGCCGTGCAGATCTCGATCGGCACCGGCCAGGCCGTGGGCCGCACCGCCGTAGACTCCGACCCGCAGATCGACCGCAGCTCGCGCCGCCCCGTGAACTCCTCGCTCTTCGACTATCCGAACTGATCTCGACGGCAACGGCATCTCACGGTAGAGCCGCAGAGCCGCAGAGCCGCCGACAAAGCCGCGAAAGCCGCTCCTCGCCTCCGCGTCTCGGGCGTGAGGCCATTCCGGGTTGATCGGTCCGATCCTTGCGCCTGCGGGGCCGAAACGGCTTTCCAGGACGGCTGATGACGAAGACCGAGACCGAGCCCGCCGCCTTCCGCCTCCCCCGCATGCGGAACCTCTCCAAGGAGGAGCGGAAGTCCGTCACCCACGGCGAGTTCTGGATCCCCGAAGACGAGCGGGAGATCTACAAGCGCGCGCTGGCGGCCCTGAACGACGCCGGGGTGCCGTACGTGGTGGCGGGCGCCTACGCCATCTACGAGCACACCGGCATCTACCGGCAGACGAAGGACCTGGACCTGTTCTGCGAGCCGCAGGCGGTGGTCCCGGCCATGGAGGCGCTGAAGCAGGCCGGCTTCCGCACCCGGCTGGAGCAGGGCCACTGGCTGGCCAAGGCGCTCGACGACCCCTACTTCGTGGACGTGATCTACGGGATGGGCAACGGGCTGGCGCTGATCGACGCCGACTGGTACGCGCACAGCAAGCCGGCGATCCTGGCCGCCACCCCGGTGCGGGTGGCGCCGCCCGAGGAGCTGATCTGGCACCGGCTCTTCATCAACGAGCGGCACCGGCACGACATGGCCGACATCGCCCACCTGATCCTGACGCGCGGCCACCTGATGGACTGGGACCGGCTGCTGGCGAAGACGGCCGAGCACTGGCCGCTGCTCCTCTCGCAGGTGCAGATGTTCCGCTACGTCTATCCCGGCTACCGCGACCAGATCCCGGTGCGGGTGGTGAAGGAGCTGCTGGCGCGTGCCGAGCGCGACGCGATGGTCGCCTCGGCCGCCGACCGCGAGCACGACACCACGCGCGGCACGCTGATCTCGCGCTTCTCCTTCGCCATCGACGTGAACGAGTGGGGGTTCCGCGACCTGCGCGAGGAGTACATCCGCCAGATGGAGCACCACCCCGACGTCCTGGCCATCGAGGCGAGCACCGTGTGGGACGAGCGCCGCAGCGACGAGGACCACAAGGAGCATGGTGCCGCCCCCGCGGCGGAGGGCGCCCGCGCATGACGGACGGCGTGAAGCCGGCCCGGCCCGACACGCCGCCGCAGGGGCGCCGCAGGGAGGACCGGCGGCGGGCCGGGGTGGTGCGCGTGGCCGCGGTGGGCGACTTCCACTGCGGCGAGGAGGACGTCGGGCGCTACCGCGAGGCCTTCACCCGCGTGAACGACGAGGCCGACGTGCTGCTGCTGGCGGGCGACCTGACGCGGCGCGGCACCCCGGCGGAGTTCCGCGTGGTGGCCGGCGAGCTCGCGGAGGTGCGCATCCCCATCCTCACCGTGCTCGGGAACCACGACCACGAGAGCCACCAGGTGGAAGCGGGCCTCGCCATCCTGCGCGAGCGGGGAGTGCACATCCTCGACGGGGAGCCCTTCGAGCTGAACGAGCAGGTGGGCTTCGCCGGGGTGAAGGGGTTCATGGGCGGCTTCGGGCGGTGGACGCTCACCGCCTTCGGCGAGTCCGAGACCAAGGCATTCGTGGGGACCACGCTGGAAGAGGTGCAGCGGCTGGAGTTCGCGCTGCGGCGGCTGCCCACGCCGGTGCGGGTGGTGCTGCTGCACTACGCCCCGATCAGCGACACCGTGGTGGGCGAGCCGGAGCAGATCTTCCCCTTCCTGGGCAACGACCGCCTAGTGGAGCCCATCGACCGCTTCAAGGCAGCGGCGGTGTTCCACGGCCACGCGCACCATGGCACCTTCCGGGGCACCACGCCCGGCGGCGTCCCCGTGTTCAACGTCTCTCACGTGCTGCTGCGCGACCAGAAGCTCGGCGACATGTACTTCCTCTTCGATATCCCCCTGCCGTCGCCGGAAGCGGTCGTGGAGGAGACGCCCCGCGCCGCCCCCGCGACCGTCGGCTCCGCGGGCTGACCAAACAGATTGGTCTCACGCAGAGCCGCGGAGACGCAGAGGGAGCCGCCAAGCCTCCTTGTGCCTCCGCGTCTCTGCTTCGAGTCGATCCTTTCTGCGTTCAGAACCGTGGCCGGAGTGGCCGGAAGCCGCTGTTCCGTCAGGAGATGGCGTTCATCTGTGGTGACTTTCATCTTCCCTCTTGTGCGGTACGTCCATTCGGTTTAGCCTTGGAGGAACCTTCACATTCCGAACGGTACCGCCATGCTCTCGAAACGGAAGAAGCGCCCCGTCCAGCCCACGCGCCTGCGGTTCGGCCGGCGTACGCCTCAGCCCGCCACGCCGCGCTTCCCTCCGTATTACTGGCAGACGTGGGAGAGCATGGACCTGTCCGAATACGACGACGACCTGATCCAGTTGAAGCGTCGTGCGGAAGCCAACGGGAATTATCTCCAGATTCCAAAGCGGGGCGCCGCGTTCGAGCTCCCCGAGCCCATCGACTTCGGTGAGTCGGTCAGTGACATCGTGATCCGGCAGCGCGGTCGCGAGCCGGAACGGTGAGACACTACTTTCTCGACACCTCGGCCCTGGTGAAGGTCTACTCGGTGCAAGCGGGCTCGACACGGGTTCAGAACATCATGCGTGGTGCCAACGTGCGACCCAAGCAGAACCGCATCGTGATCTCGGGTGCTGGCAAGCCTGCGCTGAAACCGCATCCGTTCGAGCTGGCCCCGCGTCAGACGTTCGAGACGATGGACCTGTCGGAGTACGATGAAGACCTCGTCGAGACGAAGCCTCGGGCCAAGGCGTCTACGTGCACATTCCGAAGCGCGGCGCGGTCTGGAAGGAGCCCACGCCGTTCCGGCTGAATGGGTTTTGCTCAGCGACGTAGTCATCAAGCACCGTCACGGCTCCGCGTGAAACCAAACGGCACAAGCGATGATCTCGAAACGAAAGAAGTGCCCCGTGCAGCCCACGCGCCTACGGTTCGGACGGCGTGCGCCTAGGCACGTGCCGCCTCTACCCGAGCAGGCAACTCGGCAGACCTTCGAGACCATGGACCTGTCGGAGTACGACGAGGACCTCGTCAAGGCGAAGCGCCGCGCCGAGGCCGAGGGGGTCTACATCTGGATTCCAAAGCGGGGGGCGACCGTCGAGCTCCCCGAGCCCATCGAGTTCGGTGAGTCGGTCAGTGACATCGTGATCCGGCAGCGCGGTCGCGAGCCGGAACGGTGAGACACTACTTTCTCGACACCTCGGCGCTGGTGAAGGTCTATTCGGTGGAAGCGGGCTCGACACGGGTTCAGAACATCATTCGTGGTGCCAACGTGCGACCCCCGCAGAACCGCATCGTGATCTCGGTGCTGGCACACCCAGAAACCGCGTCTGCCATTGTGCAAATCCTCGGCGGACCGGATGCTGCGCGCCGGGGGTTCGGAGCGCGGGACCAGCAACGGCTGCCGGCGGTCCTCGCGAGCGAACTGCGGTACGCCAGCTTCGTTCTGGCGCCTGCCGACCTGCACGTCGATGCCGCGGCAGCGCTGGTATGGAAGCACCGTGTACGCGGCGCTGACGCGGTACACCTCGCAACGGCGTTAGCCGCGCGGAAAGACGTACCGGACTCTGCGGAGTTCTACTTCGTCTCGTCCGACGTGTCGCTGAACCGCGCGGCACTCGCCGAGGGGCTGGCCGTGATCGATCCCGCCGACTGATGGCTCATCCCCACTTCTCCAGGAAGCGCATCAGGGCGGCCTCTTCGGGATAGTAGCGGCCGGGGGAGGCGTTATCGGGGCGGGGGAGCTCGCGCATCAGGGGGGCGATGGTCTCGCCGCGCAGGTAGCGGTCGAACACCACCGGGTGAATGTACGCGGAACGACAGACCGCCGGCGTGTTCCCCAGCTCGCTCGAGACCAGCTTGCAGGCGAGCACCACGTTCTGCTTCGCCTCGCGCTCGCTCTTCGGGGGGCCCAGGTCGGCCAGGATGGTGGCGGCGCGCACGGTCCCTCCCCAGGTGCGCACGTCCTTGCTGGTGTAGCGCTCCCCCGCGATCTCCTTCAGGTAGCGGTTCACCTCCCCCGCGGTCACCGGCCGCACCTTCCCCTCATCGTCGCGGTACTTGAACAGCCGCGCCCCCGGGAGCGCGGCCACCTCGCGCACGACCTCCACCAGCGGGGTGTCGGCCACCACCCGGCGCGTGTCGATGCTCTTCTTCCCCACGTAGCGGAAGAGCAGGTCGTCGCCGTCGATGCGCAGGTGCTGCTTGCGCAGCGTGGCGATGCCGAAGGTGCGGTTCTGCACCGCGTAGCGCTCGCTCCCGATGCGGAAGAACCCGCGCTGCATCAGCCGGACGACGAGCGCCAGCACCCGCTCGCGCCCCACGCCCGGCCGGCGCAGGTGCCCCTCCGTAGCCTCGCGCAGGCGCGGGAGGTCGCGGGCGTACTGGAGGAGCCTGCGGTACTTGCGGCGCGAGCCCCGCGCGACGGCATCGGGGTGATAGCGGTACTGCTTGCGGCCCGCGGCGTCGATCCCCCAGGCCTGCACCTTGGCCCCGGGGCTCGCGGCGATGTGCACCCCCGTCCACGCGGGCGGGACGGCGAGCTTGCGGATGCGCTCCAGCGCCGACGCGAGGCGCAGCGGCTTGCCGTCGCCGCGGAGATAGGTGAACCCCGTCTCCGGCGTCCCCTCGCGCCTCCACCAACGCTCGCTCGTGTTCTTCTTCGCCATGGAGAGCCGCCCCATACAAGGAATGTTCCGGGATCGGCTCGGGACGCGCGTCACGCAGACAGGTGGAGCCGCGACGAGAGGTCTCTCCGCGGCTCCGCGTCGGTTGCGTGAGATCGATCGTTTGCTACGGCTGGAGCTTGATGACGCCGCGCTCGATGGCGGCTTCGGCGGGGGTGGGGACGGCGTAGTAGGGGTCGCCCATGCGCGTGGCCAAGGCGTTCAGGCTGTCGGCGAGCAGCGTGTAGCGCGACGCGGCGGCGTTGTGGCGGGCCTGGATCTCCTGCCAGTCGGCGAGCCTGGCGTTGCGCTCGGTGACGTGCCGGTTGTAGCGCGTGAGGTCGGCGCGGTAGCGCTCGTACACGTCGGGCGGGAGGCCGCCGCCGCTCGCGTAGCTGTCGTAGCGCCGCAGCCTGCGCTCCTCCACCTCGAGCTGCTCGTCCTCGGCGCGCAGCACGGCGCGCATGCTGTCGCCCTTCTGCCGCGTCTGGACGTACTGCGCCCCCGCGTCGACCAGGCCGCTGCGCAGCACCTGCACGCGCGCGCGCTCCGGCCCGAACGCGAGCCAGTGGTACACCGAATCCGAGAGCTTGACGCCCAGGATCACCAGCAGCAGGAAGAGCAGCGGGTTGAGGTACTTCATCGGCGGCCGGGGCGCGGGCTCTCGGCGCGGCATCCGCGCGGGCGAAGACACGCCCCGCACGGCAGGGAACGGCTGGTTTCGGAAGATGCCGCCGCCACGACGCCGCCGCAACTGCTACGGGGGGTGAATCGGGGGCGCGGAGCGGGCACAAACATCTGGGTGCGCGGCACGTATCCTGCAACGGTCACGGAAGTCTGAATTGTAACGTAAGTGATTGCGGAAGCAAGACTTGGAAGCCACCCTGGAGGACACGATGCAGCCCACCCGTAGACGTCCCCCCCCACCCTGGGAGCGTGGCGTGCCCGCGCCGAGGCACCCCACCGGCCGCACGCACCGCCGCTTCCCCGCCGCCGGGCTGGCGGACGGGCTGCCGGCGCGTCCGCCGCAGCGCTACCGCCGCGCCTACGACGGCGCCGGCGACACGCGGGTGAACGAGGGCGTGCGCCTGCGCCGGAAGCGGCCCTCGGCGTTCGACCGGGTGCGGAACAGCCCGGTGCGGCACGGGCTGGTGGGGCTCGCGGTGGCGGGCGCGGCGGCGCCGCTGGCGGTGGCGCGCTACAGCCAGATGCGGGTGGACCCCGCGCACGAGCAGCAGGTCGGGATCATGCCGCGCGTGGTGCCGATCAACGACGCGGCGGTGGGCACGGCGTGGCGCGCGGCGACCTCGCAGCACGAGGCGACGCACGCGACCGCGCGGGAGAGCACCATCCAGGACAAGCTGCAGCGCTACGAGGCGCTGGGTCTCTCGCGGCAGCTGGCGGAGAACATCTACGACCTGGCGCTGAAGGAGAACATCGACCCCGAGGTGGCCTTTGGGCTGGTGCGTACGGAGAGCGAGTTCAAGACGAGCGCCACCAGCCACGTGGGCGCCATCGGCCTCACGCAGCTCATGCCCGCCACCGCCCGGGGGATGCGCGCGGGCGTCACCCTCTCCGACCTGCGCGTCCCCGAGGTGAACCTCTCCATCGGGTTCAAGTTCCTGCGCGAGCTGCTCGACCACTACAAGGGCGACAAGTCGCTGGCGCTCACCGCCTACAACCGCGGCCCGGGAATCGTCGACCGCATCCTGAAGCGTGGCGGCGACCCCGACAACGGCTACGCGACCGCGGTGCTCACCGGCGAGGGCGTGCATCGCTGAGGGCATCGGAACGTCTCACCAGGGGACCA
>DASYJZ010000216.1:0-9378 GCA_035995965.1 Longimicrobium sp.
TTGGGTTCCTCAACCCCATTTTGAGCTTTTTTGAACATGGAATCGTCTTATCCAGTGCCGTCCTGATTGCCTGGTTTCCGCTAGTTGCGCTTCTCGTGCTAACGCTTGGAGTGTGCGCAATTTACTTCGCGGCTCGCGCAACTCTTCGAACTGCCCTCAGGACTGGCCGGTCCGTATGGGGCGCCGCCCAAAGGGTAGGCGAGAGACCTGATCGCCGCCGTATACAGAGGGAGAAAGCGGACCGACATAGGCGCCCATGGATCTTTTGAGCGTAGCGGCCACAATCTCTGATGCCCCTTTGCCGCTGTCTCGAGCGGCTGCCGGGTCCTATGTCTGACCTCAGCGATCGACGCTCCAGGTGGTGCTCAGCTCCGTGCGCCCCCACTTGATCCGCAGCACGCCGGCGAGCTCGGCGTAGCCGGTGCGCGGGCGCGGCGAGTTGGGGACGAGGTAGATGGTCAGCGTCTCCTCGGGCTCGGCCATGGTGCGGCTGGCGAGGGTGACGCGCCCGATGTCCTTCGACGCGTCGCGGTCGGTGCCCCACTGCCCGGTGCCGCGGTTGACGATGAGCTGCCACCCCGTGCCCGTGTAGAGCACGAAGAGCGAGTAGTCGCCGCGCGGGAGCTTCAGGGTGCCGACGGTGATGTCGACGTCGGAGTGCAGCGTGGTCGCCGCGTTCGCCCCGAAGCGCCAGACGGTGTCGCGCGGCACCAGTCCGCCCTCGACCGCCCGGCCCCGCGCGTGCGGCTGGCCGTAGCTGATGGCGATGCGGGACGGCCCGGCGAGCCCCGCGTCTTCCTCGTACCACTCCCGGCCCGCCTGCCGCGCGTTCAGGTGCACCTCCACGGTGGCGAAGCTGCTGGCGGCGATGCGGAGCGGCGGGGGCACGGGAGCCGTCGGCTGCTGCGCGGCCAGCGGAAGCGCGGCGAGGACGAGGACCGCCGCGGCGAGCGTGGGGATGCGTTTCATCGTACGATCCGGGAGGGGGGTGGAAGGCGGGTTCAACGGAAGAGTCTCACACGGGGTCAACGGAGTCAACGGAGGAAACACAAGCAGTTCACCGTTGACTCCGTCGACCCCGTGTGAGGCTTTCAACTTTCGTTCAGCCCCCCAGCTCGTCGAGCGCGAGGCCGAGGCGGCGGAGGCCTTCCGCGAAGGTGGCGGGCTCCGTGCCGAGCGCGATGCGGAAGTGCTCCGGCATCTCGAAGAAGGCCCCGTCCACCACCGCCGTCTCGTACTTGTCCTCGAGCAGCCGGCAGAGCGGCGCGGCCGTTCCCTGCCGGAGCCGCGGGAAGGAGACGGTGCCGAAGCGATGCTCGGTCCACTCCAGGTCGGCGCGGGTGCGGTAGAAGGCGTTCAGCGCGTCCCGGTTCCGCTCCAGCAGCGCGCGCGAGCGCGCGGCGATGGCATCCAGGTTCTCCAGCGCGGCCACGCTCAGCAGCTCGGCCGCCATCGCGCCGTGGCCGATGAACAGCTCCATCAGCCGCCACATCCGCTCCGCCAGCGCCGGCTCGGCGAAGACCCATCCGCAGCGCAGCCCGTTCAGCCCGTAGACCTTGGTCAGGCTGCTGGTGACGACGAACGTCTCTCCCAGGTGGAACGACGTCCGCGGCTCCGGCTCGAAGAGCGCGTCCAGGTAGACCTCGTCCACCAGCACGCGCGCGCCCGCATCCCGCGCGATCTCGCCCACGCGCCGGAGCGTCTCGTCGTCCGCCAGCGCGCCGCTGGGGTTGTGCAGGTTGGTGAGGGCGATCAGCCGCGTGCGCGGACCGACGTTCCGCGCCACCTCGTCGGGATCGAGCCGGAACCCGTCCTCCGCGCGGCGCGCGAAGCGGCGCACGCCGATGCCGAGCTGGCGCGCGAGCGCCGGGAGCGGATCGTAGGCCGGGTGCTCGATCAGCACCTCGTCGCCCGGCTGCAGCAGCGCGGCGAAGACCAGGTGGTTCGCCATCGACGTGCCCATCGCGCTCACCACGCATTCGCGCGGCACCCGGTAGCGCGCGGCGATGGCCTGCAGCAGCGGTTCGTATCCGTATCCCCCCGATCCGCTCAGCTCCAGGTCGCCGAGCGCCACCGGCAGGTCGCGCAGCTCCAGGAAGGGGAGGCCGCTCGAGGTCAGGTCGAACGCCGCCGCCGGGTGCGTCTTCGCCCAGCGCAGGTACTCGGAGCCGAACTCGCGCGCCGCTTCGGCCATCGGCGTCACGACTCGCCGGCGCGGAGACGCGCGGAGCGGCTCCACAGCAGGTACGCGGGGATGCCGGCCAGCATGATCGCGAGCCCGATGGCGCTGTTCGCGGGATAGTTGTAGACCGTCGCGGCGACGATGACGAGGCACGCGAGCGAGAAGAGCGCCGTCGTCACCGGATGGCCGGGGACGCGCGCGAAAGGCGGAGCATCGTCCGCCGCCCGGCGCCGGAAGACGAAGATCGTGCCGGCGGTGAGGCCGAAGAAGATGAAATCCACCGAGGTGACGTAGTTGAGGATCTGCTCGTAGGTGCCGCTGAGCGCGATCAGCAGCGCGAGCACGCCCTGCAGCGCGATGGCGACCACCGGCACGCGCGTGCGCGGATGCACCCAGGCGACTCCGCGGAAGAAGAGCCCGTCGTCGGCCATGGCGAAGTAGACGCGGGGCGCGGTGAGCATCCCCTGGCTCAGGAAGCCGAAGGTGGAGATGGCGATGCCGACGGCGATCAGGCTCGCGCCGCCCGGCCCGAACGCCGCGCGCATCACCGCCGACGCCGGCGCGGCCGAGGCCGCCAGCCCGTCCGCGCCCAGCGCCATCACGCAGGCCACGTTCACCCCCACGTACAGCGCGACCACGCCGAGCACGCCCAGCACCAGCCCGCGCGCCAGGTCGCGCCGCGGGTCGCGCATCTCGCCCGCCACGAAGCTCGCCGTCTGCCATCCGCCGTAGGCGAACATCACCGGGGTCATCGCCGCGAAGAAGGAGAGCAGCGTGTCGTGGTGCGGCTGCGTGGCGACCGCACCGGCCTCCGGCGGCTGGCCGGCGAAGAAGATCCCGGCGGCGATCAGCGCGGCGATCGCCACGATCTTGAGCACCATGAAGGCGCTCTGCACGCTGCTCCCGGCGCGCACGCCCAGGCAGTTGACCGCCACCAGCAGGCCGAGCGCCGCCGCGGCGACCACGGGCTCGCCCAGCGGCACGTGCGTGACCTCGCGGAAGTAGCGCGCGAAGGTGACGGCGACCGCGGCCATCCCGCCCGTCTGGATTACCAGCAATAGCGCCCACCCATAGACGAACGCCACGGCGGGGTGATAGGCATCGCGCAGGTAGGCGTACTGCCCGCCCACGGCCGGCCGCCGCGCCGCGAGCTCCGCCCACACGAAGGCGCCGGCCAGGGCGATCGCACCGCCCAGCACCCATGCCCCCACGATCAGCAGCGGCGAGTGCACCCGCTCCGCCACCACGTGCGGATTGACGAAGATCCCCGACCCGACGATGCCGCCCATCACGATCATCGTCGCGTCGAACGGCCCGAGCCTGCGCGCCAAGCCGGGGGGGGCCACGGCGGACTCGGCCGCCTCCGCCGCGGATTCGCTGAGGGCGGCCGTCACGTCTCGTCCGAGTCGGCGGGGAGCAGGGTCCACGTCGCCAGGAAGAGGACCAGGCCGAGGGCGTAGACCGGCATCCCGCCGCCGAGCACCATGTACACGCCGCCGAACATGGCCGCCGCCTCCGCGAGCGCGCTGCCGACCAGGCCCAGCGTGGGCTGCGTGGCGGCGTCGGAGCGCTCCCGCACCTGGCGCAGCACGGCAATGCCCACCATCGCCATCACGCACAGCCCCCAGCCGACGTACTGCAGCATCGACAGGTTGGTCGGCGAGTCCGGTTCCGGCACGCGATGCGTCGACTGGTAGTACGCGAACGCGCCGAAGAGGAGCAGCATGGCCAACATCGCGTAGCGCACCAGCCGCAGGGCGCTTGAGGTGAGGGCAGGCCGAGCGGGAAACGGGGAGTTCATAAGTGACGTGGGATCGAGGGAAGAAGTGGGGCGTGGGCCGCCGATCGAACGGTTTCGGGATGACGTAGAGACGTGGAGCCACGGAGAGAACCGTGCCTCTCCTGCGCCTGGCGTCGCCGCGTGAGGCGCGGTTCGCCAGACGTGAATGATATTACTTCACGGGCTTCTCCAGAATCGCTGCGTAGAGCCCCAGCTTACAGCGTGGTGGAAGGCGTGTCGGTCACGATCCTCCGGGGTGACTATGGAGTCACGCCTACGCTCGCGACGCCGCGCAACAGGATCGTTCCAGCCGGGGTCGGGAGTGAGCCCCGTAAGATAAGCGTCGTGGTGGGCATGGCGAGACCGAGGTTCGGATCGAGCTTGTCCAGCGTGAGCTGGAGGTCGTGCAGACCGTCACGGTTGAAGTCCAGCCTGCTCACCACGTACACCCCCCTCCTCTGCTTTACCCCGGCGTCGGGGTCGATGCCGTTTCCGACCCTCACGCTGGCGGGGTCGACCCGCGTTGCGTCGAACCCCCGGGCGGAGAGGATGGTGACGCAGATCTCGCTCACGCGGTTGTCGCCGAGCGGGACCAGGTTCGGCGAGACGGAGACCGCGACCGTCTTCGGGGTGACGGTCACGGTACGGGTCGCGCTTCCGCTGCCGCCATCCCCGTCGGTCACGTTGAGCCGCAGCGTGAAGTCGCCGGTGGCGAAGTAGGTGTGGAGGGCGCCGATCGTTCCCTGGGTCGCGGGAACGATTACCTTGGGCGGCGCGCCGTCGCCCCAATCGATCGTCACGGTCCAGACGTCGAAGACTCCCGAATCGCCGAAGCTGCCGCTGAAGGCGAGGGTTTGGCCGGACTCGAGGGTGGACGCCGCGCCCGCGCTCACCACCGGCGCGGCGTTCGCGATCGTCACTGCGGCGGTCGCCGTGTCGGCGGTCCCGTTGCCATCGCCGACCACGACCGTGACCGTGTAGTTCGAGTTGAAATCGTACGTATGGGAAGGCGTGACGCCCGTGCCATGTGCGGTTCCGTCCCCGAAGTTCCAGTCGAAGGTGAGTGGCTGGCCGTCGGGGTCTGAAGAGGCCGATCCGTCGAAGGCGACAGGGATCCCTTCCGTACCCGCGTACGGCCCTCCCGCGGCTGCCAGGGGCGGGCTGTTGCCGGCCGGCGGTGTGAAGGCCCAACGGACGGCACGGTCGACGAGGGTGGCCCCATCCCGCGAATAGCCTACGATCTGGCCTTGCGCGTTGACGTCGAGCGCGGTTGCGGCGTTGTCACCGGGAAGCGGCGGGAGCAGCTGCGCGGCATAGCCGCCCCGCCCGTCATCGTACCATACGATGGCCTGGTCGCTGCACGTGCCGACGATCAGTACCCGGTGAGGCACGCTCGGAGTGACCGCGATGGCGTTGGCCAGACTTTGCCCGCCGGGGGTCAGCGCGCGGCAGGGCATCGCGAGACTGGAAGTCTGTCCGTTGTCCCAGAGAATCGCCTCACCTGCGCTTCCCCACCACCCTACGACCATGCCGTTGTCCGCAACGTCACGGGCTTCGGTCCAGTACGAGTCGAGAGGACCGAGCCCCGGTGGAGGAGGCAGCTCGGTCATCACGCCGCTCTGCCAGATGAACGCGTGCGGACCCGCCGTGACACCGACGACGAGTGTGTTCGATCCGCCGAGGTTCGGCGCAATTGCTGTCGCGTATCCGTTTCCGAGATCCACGATGGTGTATCCGGAACCACTGCTCCGCCAGAGCACGGCGTGAAGATCGGCGCTCGAGACGCGGCTCAGGCCGACCACGTCTCCCGCGTTGTTCACGCCATACGCCTCGGCGAAGCTAGAGAATGGCAGGTGGGGCAGAAAAACGGCAGTCCCGCCGCCATATACGAAGCCGGCTCGAAGGTATTGCGCGCCGGGTAGCCCCTGGACCCCGCTTCCAACGATCGTACCCCCATCGTTGATGTCTTCGCCGATTTGCGTGTAGCTCAGCGAATCCGCCGGAATCGAGTCTACCTGCCCGGCGAACCTCACCGCGAAGCTGCTCTCGACATTGAGCGCGAAGTTCGCGTCACCGGCGGCAACGCCACTGGCGTTGATCGCCCGCGCGGTGCTGCGAGGCGCACCCCCGAACGTGCCCAGGTACGTCACCGTCGCCGAGCCGGCAGCATCAGCGCGGATCGCGCCTCCCGTGGGAGCGACGGGGCGGGGACCGACGGGCTGATCGTCGCGGCACCCCAACAGGATGATGGCCGCCGCGAGTAGCGTAAGCCGCTTCATGGGACACTCCCGGCCGCGGGTGATGAGGTGAAAGAGTGAAAGCGGAAAACCGGCCGCGGAGCAGATCTTCCACAGCCGGAGCGAGAAGTGGTGCAGTGGTCCCGCTCTGCATCAGACATGCCGTGAAACATGCGTTCAAATACAGCTGTAACAGATTGGAAATAAATAGTTTAGGTGCTTGATGCCAATGGAGACTTCAGCGGATGGTTGGGGTGTTTGTCTACAGGTGGGGCAGGAGCGCCTCAACACTACGAACGGCTCGCTCCCGGCCGCATCAAGGCGCAGCCGGGAGCGAGTTGATCTGTTTCCGACGCGGAGTGTTTCCCGGCGGCGGAGGTCCAACGCTCGCCGATCTGGTGTCCGCGAAGGCGGACGGCGTGCCGTTGTAGCCGCGAGTTTACTCGCATATTCCCACGACGACACTGCGGGAACGCGCCTGCCTAGCCCCCCTCAATCCTCCGGGGCGAGCTGGTCGAGGCCGATGATGTCGACCAGGACGTCGCGGGGCTTGGAGCCGTCGGGAGGGCCCAGGATGCCGGCGGCGTGGAGCTGGTCGATCACGCGCGCCGCGCGCCCGTAGCCGATGCGCAGCCGCCGCTGCAGCAGCGACGTGCTCCCGCCCTGGTGCTGGATGCAGAGCATCGCCGCCTCGCGGAAGAGCTTGTCGCGGTCCGCCGGGTCGTCGCCCGCCTCCAGCTCGTCGCCCTCGCCCTCGTGGGCCCGCACCACCTCCAGGATGTCCTCCTCGCGCGGCGCCGACGCGTCCATCCCCGCGGCCTCCACGGCCTCGTCGCGCAGCCGGCGCTGCTCGCGGTACCAGGCCATCAGCCGCTCCGTGTCCTCCGTGGACAGGTAGGCGCCCTGCACGCGCACGAGATCGTTGGTGGCCGGGGGCATCAGCAGCATGTCGCCGTTGCCCAGCAGCGAGTCGGCGCCGTTCTGGTCCAGGATGGTGCGCGAGTCGACCTTGCTGCTCACGCGGAAGGCGATGCGGCTGGGGAAGTTCGCCTTGATCAGGCCGGTGATCACGTTCACCGACGGCCGCTGCGTGGCCAGGATCAGGTGGATCCCGATCGCCCGCGCCTTCTGCGCCAGCAGCGCCAGCGGCTTCTCCACCTCGCCCTGCACCGTCATCATCAGGTCCGCCAGCTCGTCGATGATCACCACGATGTAGGGCAGCCGCCCGCCGCGGTACTGCCAGCGGTCGGGGTCGCCCTCGTCGCCGTCGGGCTCGGGCGAGCGCATGAGCTGCCCGGAGTCGACCTTGGCGTTGAAGTCCGAGAGGTTGCGGACGCCGTTGGCCGAGAGGAGCTGGTAGCGCCGCTCCATCTCGATCACCGCCCACTTGAGCACCGCGGCCGCGTCGGCGTTGTCGGTGACCACCGGGTGCCGCAGGTGGGGGAGGTCGTTGTACATGCTGAGCTCCACCATCTTCGGATCCACCATCAGGAACCGGAGCGACTGCGGCGTGTGGCGGAAGATCAGCGAGGTGATGATGGTGTTCACGCACACCGACTTGCCCGAGCCGGTGGCCCCGGCGATCAGCAGGTGCGGCATGCGGGCCAGGTCGGCCACCAGCGGCTTGCCCGAGATGTCCTTCCCCAGGGCCAGCGGCAGCGCGGCCTTGCTGGAGCGGAACTGCGGCGCGTCGATGACCTCGCGGAAGTAGACCATCTCCGGCACGGGGTTCGGCACCTCGACGCCCACGGCGCCCTTCCCGGGGATCGGCGCGACGATGCGGACGGAGGGCGCGCGCAGCGCCAGCGCCAGGTCCGCGTCCAGGCTGGCGATGCGCGCCACCTTCACCCCGGGCGCCGGCTCCACCTCGAACTGCGTGACCACCGGCCCCGTGGTCATCCCCACCACCCGCCCGTCGATCTTGAAGGTGGCGAGCTTCTCGATCACCACCTGCCCCAGCCTCTCCAGGTCCGCCCGGTTCTTCGCGTCGTCGCGCGGCGGCGCCGGGGTGAGCATGGCGGTGGAGGGGAGGTCGGTGCTGGTGGGGTCGCCCCCGTCCGCCAGGTGGTCGTCGTGCGACCCCGCCGGCGCCGCCTTCCCGCGCTTCGCCTTCGCGGGGCCGGGGGAGGGGATGGTCGCGTCGGGATCGGCCGCGGGGGATGCGGGCGCGCGGGCGGTGACGAGCACGGGCTCGTCCTCGTCGCTCAGCCCGTCCATCCAGTCCTCGTCGTCGTCCCCCCCGGCGCCGAACGCGTCCCGGTCGAGATCCTCGGCCTCGTCGACCGGGGCGCGGCCGAACCTTGGCATGCTGGGGACGGGGATGGCGGCGGCGGCGCGGCGGGTGTGGTCGACCGCCACGCGCCCGCCGCGGATCGCGCTGCGCAGCGGGTTCCAGCCGATGGTGGCCACGCAGAGCGCGGCGAAGAGGAAGGCGAGCAGGATCGCGGCGCCGACCGTGCCCATCACCCCCGCGAGGAAGCCGCCCAGCGCCGCGCCTCCCGCCCCGGTCACGGCGGACGCCGGATCCGGCTCACCGAGGACCGCCACGGCGGTCGGGCCGATCACGGCGAGGCCGGCGACCAGAACGGACCAGCGGAGCGCGGGCTGGGGATGGAGCTTGTCGAAGGCGACCAGCCCCCAGAGCGCGAGCAGCAGGGGGACGGCGAGCGAACCGAGCCCCATCCCCGCCACCAGCGTGGCGCGCAGCCAGCCGCCGAGCGGGCCGACCACGTTGTGGCTGGGGAAGCGCGCCCCGGCCGCGAACCAGTCGAGGGGAAAGAGGCTCAGGGCGAGCAGCAGGGCGAGCGAGAGCAGGCCCAGCCCCCAGAGCTCGCGTCGCTGCCGGTCGTCGAGGGAGAACAGCATGAGGCCGGGATCGCGCCTGTGGATGGGAACGGGTGCGTCTGGAGAGGCGGGCGTCCGCACCGAATTACGGACGCGGGGCGCCGGGGTTTCCGCGCTGGAAAGACGGGCTTGCGTTGGACAGGAAAGATATGCGCGGAATGGAGATCTGCCAAATGCCGCGGGGCAGGGGCGGAGACACGCGGAACTGCCTGGTCTCACACGGGGTCAACGGGGTTGATGTTCACCGTTGACTCCGTTGACCCCGTGTGAGGACCTATTCTTTTTCAGGATTGGTTCACGTCGACGGCGAGGTCCCGAAACGCGGAGGTGGGGGG
>DASYJZ010000217.1:0-4535 GCA_035995965.1 Longimicrobium sp.
CACCGAGACGGTGCTGCTGGTGGAAGACGAAGAGGCGGTGCGCAGGCTGTGCTCGCGGGTGCTGAGGTCGCGCGGCTACACGGTGCTGGAGGCGTGCGACGGCGAGGAGGCGGAGCGGCTCGCGACGGAGCACCCCGGCCGCGTCGACATCGTGGTCACCGACCTGGTGATGCCCCGCATGAGCGGCCGCCAGCTCGCCGACGTGCTGGCGCGAGCCCTCCCGCGGCTGCGGGTGCTGTTCATGTCCGGCTACACCGACGAGGCCCTGCTACGCCTGGGTGTACACGAGGCCAGCGTCGACTTCCTCCAGAAGCCCTTCGCCCCCGACGAGCTGGCCCGCAAGGTCCGCGAGGTGCTGGATGCGGCCCGAGTCAGCGGGAAAGCTGCAGGTCCGGCTGAGCCAACCGACTCCGTGTGAACCCGCTGCGTTTGGCTGGATGCAGATCCGTCTACGTTGCGATCCAGAGCGTACCCCGACAGCGATCGCGACGCGACGTCTACGGCCGCGTGCGGTCAGCCAGGGCTCCGGGTGCCGTCGGGCGCGTGGAGGCGGTCGACGCGCGCAACCCGGCGGCCGCCAGCACCGAATCGGTCGCCACGCCTTCCGTCACCTCTCCGATGCGGGAGAAGACCACGCGACCCGTCGAATCCACCACCAGGGTCACCGGCACCATCCGCGACCGGTACAGGCTCCGGGTGCGCGTGTCCGGGAAGCCCGCCACGGGATAGGCCAGCCCGTGCCCGCGAACGTAGGCCAGCGTGCTGTCCGCTCCGGTGAGCGACAGGCCGACGGCGGCGCCCCGCCCGTACGCCGCTTCGGCCGCGCGTCCGATGCGCGTCCAGGCGGGGATCGACGTCCGGCAGAAGGGGCAGGTGGTGGTGAAGACGAACAGCACCTGGCGCCGTGCCGGGCTGCCCACCGTGACCGTCGCGCTGTCCGTCGACCGCGTGGTAAACGCCGGGACGTACATCCCCGCGGACGGCCGGGTGAACCGGCGGAACAGCTCCTCGTTCTCGCGGTTGAGCGCGCGGACCCGCATCCCGAGCACCACGACCAGCGCCGCGGCAACGGTCAGTGCGACCGGCGCTGCCAGTCGATCCGGATTCATCCGCATCCCTCCAGGCTCGGCGTATCCGCCGCCGCCGATCAGAAGAAGCAGCGGCAGAAGTGTCCTACGCACGACCCGCCGCCGCGCGGGGCGGACCTCCCGCGCTCCGGGCGGAGCGCGGGAAGTCCTCATCCGGCTACAGGTAGCAGCTGCACCCGCCGCCGCTGTTGCAGAAGCCGCCCGCGAACCCCGCCAGGTGGCAGATCCGCGCGCAGGTGGAGTCGGTGCAGGCCCGCGCTTCGTCGCGCGGGGCCGGCTGCGCCAGCACCTGCGCGCCCCCGAAGCCCAGCGCGGCCGTGATCGCCGCCGCGAACGCAATCCGCCTTGCCCGTTCCATCATCACCCACCTCCTGCTGGTTTTCGCCGCCGTCCGCCACCGCGCGGGATTGCCGCGGAAGCGGGCGTCGGCGTGGTCCCCCCTGGCCCCGGCCGCGGGCTAATGCGATCACCTCCGCCTCCGGGGAGAGGGGTTGTGCGCCGGGTGGCGCTGCGACTGCAAGCGCTCCTCCGGTCGCCAAATTCCACGGGAAATCGCGTGCCACGGCGGAAAACGCGCGAGCTTGGCCGCGTCTGCCGAGGGCCGGGGGCGAGTCCGCTGCGTCAGACCGATCCTCCCGATCAAGTGCGCATTCGTGCAAAAACCCAAAGGCGTCATCCTGAGGCCGACCACGTCTCGTCCTTCTATCCGGCAAAGACTTGGCAGGCCGAAGGATCTATAGCCGGCCCCATCGAAACACTTCAGGAATGCACGGCTGATCAGGGAATCTGGTGTCATTGTCATACCAATTTCCGAAATCGATTGTGCAAAGGGACGTCATCCCGAAGGCGCCGCCGCTCTATACCTGAACCAACGCTGAACCGTGGCGGCGCCGAGGGATCTAAGACCTGTCGCCGCGACGAAGCCGACATCATCGCGGCGGAAAGTCTAGATCCCTCGGGTGCCGCCAGGCGTTGGTGACGCGTCCAGGTCGGCGCAGCGGCACCGCTCGGGATGACGTCTCAAGGGTTGGAGTGGATGCACAGACATTCTGCGAAATCGGTATCACACGGGGTCAACGGAGTCAACGGTGAACATCGACCCCGTTGACCCCGTGTGAGACCAAGCAGTTTCCCTTGCCCAGAGTCGTCAGCCGGATTGGGTATCGCCCGGACGGGACGGAGGCTGCTTCCTGCGGTTCGACTCCGCGCCTCCGCCCCGCCCGGGCGACTCCATCGTTCGACACGCATCCCGCCCCGAACCCTCGCCGGGGACGGGATCAACCGGCCCGGCTCAGCGGCCCACGCGGTCCAGGCGCGCGTCGTTGGGGAGGAGCTGGTAGGCCCAGTCGAAGATCATCAGGTCGTGGCCCGCGCCGTCGCTCCCCAGGAGCTGCACGCGGATCACGCCGTAGTGCGGCTGCCCATCGCTCCCCGTCACCCGGAAGACGTAGCTGTACTCCGCGTTCACCGCGACCGGCGTGGTCTGGTAGCCGGCCACCGGCGCGCGCGTCGCCGCGCGGCAGTTCGCGTCCGAGCCGGGGCCGCAGACGAGCGCGGTGGTGCGGCCGCCGGGGTACTCCATCAGCGCGGTGCCGTTCAGCGGCACGATCCGCCACCCGGCCGCGTCCCGCTCCAGCCGCCACTGCGCTGTGGCGCTGGCGCCGGCCAGGATCGGGTCCGTCGCCTCGGTGGTCTGGAAGCGGAAGCCGCTCAGGGGCGCGTTGGTCTGGAACGAGTAGACCAGCTCCCCGCTCGCGTCGGGACGCGGCGCCGCCGTGAACTGGGCCGAGAGCGCGCTCACGTGCTCCGCGGTGTCGACCGCCGCCACGCGGTAGCCGTAGACGTGGCCGTTGGTGGCGCGCGTGTCGAGGAAGGCCGTCCCGTCCGTCTCGCCCAGGCCGTACAGGTAGGTGGTGCCGTCGACGCGGGTGAGGTAGACCACGTACTTCCACAGGCTCGCGCCCGCCCCGCCGTCGCGCCAGCGCAGGTACGCCGCGTTGTCGAGCGCCACCGCGCTGTCCGCGAGCGGGGCCGCGGGGATGGAGGCGGCGGGCACGCGCACCGACTCGCGGAACTGGGTGGGCGTCTCCTGGTTGCTGCTCTCGTTGGTGGTGGCGACGTAGTACTCGTACGACTGCCCGGCCGTCACGTTGCGATCGCGGTACACGCATCCGGAGGTGGTGCACGAGGTGACGGTGGCGATCAGGAAGAACCCGGCCTCACCCGTGCGGCGCCCGTAGACGCGGAAGACCTCGCTCCCCCACGCGGTGGGCGGGTCCCACGCCAGGTCCACCGCGGCGTACCCCGAGGGCTGCCCGGCCGCGGTGAAGCCCTCCAGGATCCAGCGCGCCTGGGTGGTGAGGTTGGTGGGCGCGGCCGGTGGCGGGCCGCCGCCCCCGCCGACGATGGTGTGGTCGCGGCCGCAGGCGGCCAGGAGCGCCGCCGCGGCGAGTGCGGAGAAGAGCAGGTTGCGTCGCATGGGGTCCGTCGGGCGTAGAGGGCGGAGGTCCGCTGGTGTGTCCGCCCATACGGAAGGCAACGCCCGTTCCCCCGCAGACCCCGTCTCATGCCTCGTCCAACTCATTGCGTTTCAACCAGTTGGATTTTCACGTCCACGCCGCCGCCGTCCCCGTTCGTCCCCCGCAAGGGAGGAACGGTGTCCCTGCCGAATGACACCGTCCCTGGAAACGCAGAGCCGCGGAGGGACCGAGAGCAGTTCTCTCAGTCCCTCCGCGCCTCTGCGTGAAACGTTCAGTTGGTTGAGCCGCGGGCTACGGCACGGGCGTGCGAGTGCTCGTTACCGGGCGATCGATCCCCAGGTTGTTCTCGTGGTAGTCGGCCTTCAGGTCCGGCAGGTCGATCAGGTGCACCGAGAACGCGAACGAGGTGTTGCCGTTCGGGGCCAGGATGTAGTCGAAGTTCGCCTGCCAGCGGTACAGGTCGCGCTTGAGGTTGATGGTGTGCGCGCTGAACTTGCCCGTGCTGGTGGAGTAGTCCGTCCGCCAGCTCACCCCCCAGTTGCGGGTGGGCTGGAAGGTCAGCGAGCCGCCGATCTGCGAGTTGCCGCCCCTGAAGCCCGGAAGCGTGTCATTGGGCGTGCGGCGGAAGCGCGTGAGCGAGTAGTTGATGGCCAGCGACCAGGGCCCGCCGCCCCCCGCCCGCTGGTTGTTGCCGGTGGAGGTCGCGCCGCCCACCGGCCCCGGCGACGGCGTCCCCGCCGCGTCGGGGGTGTGGCCGCGCTCCGCCGCCCGCTGCTCCTCGCTGGGGCGCGCGAAGCCCAGCCAGCGGAAGAGCGCCGAGTTCTGCCCCAGCGTGAAGCTGGTGTTGAACGAGGTCAGGAACGGGCTGAAGCGGCCCCGCCGCAGCCCGCCCACCCCCGAGCTGTCCGGTGCCGCGGCGCGCTGCTCGAACAGGCTGTGGTTCATGGTGAACTGCAGCCCGCCCAGC